>JAZNUO010000336.1:0-2364 GCA_045592305.1 Eubacteriales bacterium
ATCTGGTGCTCTCCTATGACGGCGAAAAGCAGGTGTTCGGCGGGGCTTTGACGGTGGGGGAGCCCAACGCCGGATTCTCCTTCGGCTACAAGCTCGCGGGAGATGCCTTGACGGGAGCCACCTATCTCATGAATACGTGGACCACCAACGAGGGCGAGCCCTTCACCTATGAGGGCTCTTCCTTGGGCTTTGCCCCCCCCGCCACGCCCATCCACATGGAGACACAGTACCGCATAGAAGGCTCCTTCGGCATGGACGAGGATCATGGGGTCTTCACGGTCAACACAGGCGACATGGGCCGTGTGACCCAGGAATTCTTCATCCCCGCCGACGCGCCCACGGGTGCCTATGCCCTGCAACTATCCTACGGCGGCGTGTCCAAGAGCTTCCCCGGGGTGGTGATCGTGTCAGATCTCGTCCTCGACTACCCGCTCCTTGAGAACGGTCATCCATTCTCCTTTGGCTACCAGCCCTTCGGGGATATTGCCAATCCCGGCGAACGGTTCATTATGAATGCATGGGTCATCAACGAGGGAGAACCCTTCTCCTTTATGGGAGATCCCTATTCCTTCCAACCCACAGCCACGCTGTACCACATGGATTCCGACTATACCATAGGCGGTTTGCCCCCGCCCACCGGTGTAGAGCCGAGACCCTGCAACATTCTGACAGGACAAAAAGGGGAGAGTGCCTACACATTCCCCATCCCCGCCGACGCGCCTACGGGAGCGTATGCTTTACGGTTGTCCTACGGCGGCGCGCAAGAGACCTTTGATAATGTGCTGACGGTAGCAGTGCCCACCGTCATAGACCCCGCCGTCCTCTACAACCTCACCATGCCCATGGGCTCGGATTGGCT
This sequence comes from Eubacteriales bacterium, assembly GCA_045592305.1. GTDB lineage: Bacteria > Bacillota > Clostridia > Oscillospirales > CAG-272 > CAMEON01. The sequence goes on from JAZNUO010000336.1 coordinate 860, forward strand.
CTACGAGCCCATCGACGAGGCCTACGTGGACGGCGAGGAGGTCACTGTCCGCATCAAATTCGCCACCGACGTGGGTACTCTCTTTTTCCTCAACGGCGAGGTCATCGATGCCGTGACGGGGGACGATCAGATGGGCTACTGGGAATACAGCTTCATCATGCCCCAAAAGGATTCCGAGATCATATTCAAGACCTATGACGGCACGGCTCCCTACGGCAGGATGCTGGAGGCGTGTATCCGCGCCAATCCCCACACCTTCAGCGAGGACCAATTTTACTACTACGGGGAGTTCGGTGACGGCGTTATGGTCGCCCTACAGCTCGGGCGCGGCGAGGCGATATGGTCAACAGCCGTTGGCGGGTACACCTTCGTCACCCCCAACACCCACGATATGGTGGCTTACTGCAACGGAACCCTGTACGAGCTACAGGTAGCCTATGACATGGGCTTGCTGACCCATGAGCATCTGGAAGCCATGATGACTACCCACAAGGAATGGTTCCCTGACGGTTAATACTAATCTCTATTAAAAAACTTGAACCGAGTCTGCCCTCTCCGTCACGCCTACGGCGTGCCACCTCCCCCAGAGTGGGAGGCTTTTGAAAGGCTCTCCCTTTGGGAGAGCTCCCGCGAAGCGGGTGAGAGGGTGGTCCAGATTCAAGACTTTGAAAAGAGAATAGTATAAACCCAACAAAAGACCCGCGAGGACTTCTCCCCGCGGGTTCTCTTTACGCGAATTCAAAACCGTTCCCGATCTTGTTTTTCGCGTTTTTCGTTTCCCTTACGCCGCCACGTAAATAATGCCCGTCACCGCGCCGTCGCGGAAGACCACCTGTAGCTTGGCGGAGCCGGAGGTATAGCACAGGTTGTTGCCCACGGACTCAGCCTTGAAGCCCTTCATGGCGGTCTCGGCATCGGCGCGGCTCATGCCGATATACAGCCCTTGGGGGGTCTTGACCGAATCGTCGGTCAGCTCCACCTTGCTGATGATCTGACCGTCCTTGGCGGGGGTGGTGGACACGCGGAAGCCCTTGTAGGTGTAGAGATAGTCCTTGCCCGGGAATCCGCCGCAGGAATCGGAGGGGTTCACGGAGACGGAATCCCCCAGGGCGGTAATGGCCTGATCCGAGGGGCCGCCGACGGTGAGCGTCACGCCTCCGGGGGTCACAAAGACCAGCTCGGAGCCGGAGCCTCCCTTGCCGTCGCAGGCGGCGAAGCAGAGGGTCAGGGTCAGGAGGGCAAGGGCGAGGGACAGAATACGGAGGGTGGTTTTCATGGCGGCGGTTCCTTTCTTTGTGGAAATAAATATGGATGTAACGAGTTCAAATTTGGGTTTGTCGGGGAGTTCTTGCGCCCTACGGGCCCATATCGAGCCGCTTTCGGCGGCATATCGAACCGCGAAGGCCTACGCCGAGCGGTATATCGAGCACGGGCGGGCTCGTCCGCTCGTGCATATCGACAAAAAACAGTCGATATACGCCTTGCGGCGTTCGATATGTGCTTCG
>JAZNUO010000337.1:0-3323 GCA_045592305.1 Eubacteriales bacterium
CACCGTTGACCTCCGCGGCGGCGGTAAATATTCGGGGCGCTTGACCGCTCCCCTGTGCATCGCGGGAGCCTTCTGTCTGGCTCTGCTCCGCGAACGGGGCATTGAGGTAGGCGCGCATATTCAACAGATCGGCGCGGTGAAAGATGCCGCTTTTGACCGCATTCGGCTCACCGCAAAGGTGCTCCATGCCCCCGCTGCTGCGAGCTTCGCGGTGATCGACCCCGAAGCAGGGGAGGCCATGAAGGGGGAGATCGAGTGCGCCCGCATGACGGCGGATTCGGTGGGCGGCTCTGTGGAGTGCGCCGTGATCGGTCTGCCCGTTGGAGTGGGTGACCATCCCTTCGACGGCATGGAGGGACGGATCTCCTCCATTCTGTTCTCCATCCCCGCCGTCAAGGCGGTGGCCTTCGGGGACGGCTTTGATTTCGTTCTCGGCTACGGCTCCACCCATAACGATGCTTACCGCATGGAGAACGGCGAGATTATCACCAAAACCAACCATTGTGGCGGCATCGTGGGCGGTATGTCCACGGGAATGCCCGTGATCTTCTCCTGCGCCTTTAAGCCCACGCCCTCCATCGGAAGTGAGCAGGAGTCGGTGTCGCTGTCCCGCCGTGAGGATACTTCCATGGTGGTCAAGGGACGGCACGATCCCTGCATCGTTCCCCGCGCCGTGCCCGTAGTGGAGGCGGCGGCGGCGGTGGCGATCGTCGATATGATGTTGGATGCCTGAAAGGAGCCTCATGAAATACCTGTTTTCTGATTACTACTTTCTTTGCGGTGCCGCAGATAAGGAGACCCATACCGTAGCAGATGCCTACCGCAGGATGTGCGGTTACCTGAACAGCGCCTCCACCTGCGGGTGCCTGCGACACGCTCTGCAGGGATTGGTTGCGGGGGGATACGTCGTTGTAGAGCCCGAGGAGCACGGTGAAGCCCGTTGCATCAACCTCGGTGCTTCGATCCATGTCACCGAAGCCGGCCGCAAGGCTGTATCCGTTTCGCCTCTGCAAAAGCTGTTCGGTGAACGCAAGGCTTTCGTGAAGAATCAGCTTGCCTTCTGTTCCTTAGACCGTCCCGATACCGACATCGGAGAGGATTGGTGGATCGACGGCGACTGCCTGGAGCGCATCAATTACTACGATGGGGTCCGTAGCGGTCAGTGGGCTATGCCTATGTTCAGCATGGGTGATCAGGGAGACGGCTATCTGTCTCTGACTCTGAACCGCGGCTCTTACGGATATGACAGCGAGGACACCGATCCCGATGCCCCCGAGCAGGACGACCGCATAACCGTCACGGGGGACAACAACCGCGTCATGATGGGTGTATCCGATCTGTTGGCTGCGGTCGACGCCCTCTTGACAGACATTCCCCGCACCCGTAAGATCGCCATCCACGGAGCGGACAAGTCTTTTGTGATCACCCTTGCCCACGCGGCGGGAGAGCAAGGCGCTTACCTTCGTATGACGGTAGCCCAGATCCGCTTTAACCGACAGCGGTTCATCGGCAAGCGAGACGGCGATCTGGATTACGCCCAATGCGGCGATCCCCTTATCACATTGGAATTTTCGAACGCCTATGAGCTTGCCGCCCGCCTGCTTCCCTCGGCCGTTTCCTTACCCGAGCGGCTGAACGAAGCCGATCTTGGGACCATCGATGCCATCAGCAAATTGATCCTGTGAGGTTATATTATGAATGCAAAGCAACGTACTCCCCTTCGCACCGGCCTTCTGGGAGAAAAGCTCTCCCACAGTTTCTCCCCCCAGATCCACAAAGCATTGGTTGGAGACCGTTACACCTACGAGCTTTTCGAGCGCGCTCCCGACCATGTGGAAAACTTTATCAAGGGGGACGAGTGGGCGGCTCTCAACGTGACCATTCCTTATAAGAAAGTGGTCATGCACTTCCTCGACGAGATTTCGCCCGAGGCGCAGCGCATCGGAGCGGTCAATACCGTGACCCGACTCCCCGACGGGCGTTTGAAGGGGGACAACACCGACTATTTCGGCTTTGACCGTACTCTCCGCGCCTGCGGGGTGGAGGTTTCGGGTAAGAAGGCTCTCATTTTAGGCAACGGCGGCGCGGCGGCTACGGCCGTGGCGGTTCTGCGGGATCGCGGTGCCGAGGTAGTTGTTCTCGCCATCGACGGGATTCCCGTGGGCGGAATCGCTCCCGAGGGATACGATACGGTCTATGAGCACCATGCTGACACCTTCGTGGTGGTGAACTGCACCCCCGTTGGAATGTATCCCAAGCTCATCGGACAGAAGCTGGTGGAGCTTTCCCGACTGCCCAAGGTAAAGGCTGTCTTTGATATGGTCTACAATCCCGCCAGAACTGCCCTTTTGCAGGAGGCGGACTCTCTCGGTATTCCCGCCTACAACGGGCTTCTCATGCTGGTGGCACAGGCCAAGCGGGCGTGTGAGCTGTTTTTGAACGAGAAGATTGACGATGACCGCATCGACGGGATCGTGGCGGATATTGCCCGTGAGACGGGGAATATCGTGCTGGTGGGTATGCCCGGGAGCGGAAAGTCTACGGTCGGTAAGGCGCTTGCCGAAGCCATGGGACGTTCCTTGGTGGACACCGACGCTTTGATCGTGAAAGACGCGGGAAGAACCATTCCCGAAATCTTTTCTGCCGAGGGAGAGGAGTTTTTCCGTTCCCTTGAGACCAAGGCGGTAAAAAAAGCGGGCATGATGAGCGGGACGGTCATTGCCACGGGCGGCGGTGTGGTGACACGTGAGCGCAATTACGCCCCCCTGTCCCAGAACGGTAAGATCGTCTTTATCAAGCGTGATCCCGAAAAGCTCCCCACGGCCGGCAGACCCATCTCCCAGACCAATCCCATGGAGGAGCTGTACGCCAAGCGGTTGCCCCTCTACCAAGAGTTTGCCGACGTGGAGGTCGATAACAACGGCTCGGTCGAGGTAACTGTCCAGGCCATTCTGAAAGCCCTCGGCTACGGGGTATAAGGAGGTACACCATGAAATTTCTCATCATCAACGGCCCCAATCTGAATATGCTGGGGCTTCGTGAGCCGGGTATTTACGGAGACCGTACTTACGCGGCCCTGTGCGGGCTCTGGCGGGAGTGGTGCGCCGCCGAGGGGATCGAATGCGAGCTGTTCCAGTCCAACCATGAGGGCGTGATCGTGGATAAAATTCAGGAGGCTTACGGAAAGTTCGACGGAATCGTCATCAATCCCGCCGCCTATACCCATACCTCGGTCGCCATTCTGGATGCGCTCAAGGCGGTATCCATTCCGGCGGTTGAGGTGCATCTGTCCGACGTCAACGCGCGCGAGTCCTTCAGGCAGG
>JAZNUO010000338.1:0-1576 GCA_045592305.1 Eubacteriales bacterium
TTTATTGAAAGTTTTGAAGATTCCAAAGGGACTTTTTCAAAAGTCCCTTTGGTGGGGTGCAGGGGTGAAACCCCTGCCGATAAACCCAAATTTGACATACAAAAGAGGAAGCGTTTGCGCGCTTCCTCTATGTTTTTGTTGGGGTCATTCTTCCCGTCTGGTCAGCTTCTTCATCCAGGTATAGCGATTGACCTTGATGCAGGCCGCGCCGCACTTGAAAACCTGATCGGCGTTGAGGCAGGCGATAACCGCCACGGGGGGCCATTTCAGGACGAAGGCCGCCAGGAAGGAGACGGGGAGGACGATGCCCCAGATGCTGATGAGATCGTTGATGAGGACGAATTTTGCGTCACCGCCCCCGCGGATGATCCCCGTGGCCACGGGCATCTGGTAGGCGGTGCCGAATCCTGTGACGCAGAGGACGGTCAAAAAGTCCAAGGCCATCTCCGCCGTTTCCGCCGAAAGATCGGGGGAAATGGCGGCGTAGAGGGCGACCACAGGGACACGGAGGAGAAACAGGGCGGTGGAGGTGCAGACGCCGATGCCCACGAACATGAGCTGGAGGGTCCGGGCGTAGGACTTAATATCCTCCATTTTGCCGCTACCGATGGCTTTCCCGATCAGCACCGCCGCCGCCGAGGAGGCCCCCACGATGGCCACCTTGAGCATCTGGTAGAGGGTGGAGGCGATGGAATTGGCGGCGATGGTGGAGCCTCCGCTCCCCGTTTCCTCCATGTGACCGAGGATGACGGTCTGGAGCATGACCGCCCCGCCGAAGAGGAGAGAGGTCAAGAGGAAGGAGCGCGAAAGTTTCAGATAATCCTTGACCAGAAGCTTGTCCCACGCGATGAAATCGCGGATGCGCCACGAAAGCTTTTTGTCAATGCAGAGTATGTAGATCACAACGACCGCCAGCTCCACCACCCGCGCAGACAGGGTAGCGACAGCCGCACCTGTGACTCCCAGACGGGGAAAGCCCAGCCGTCCTTCGATGAGGAGGTAATTGAGTCCGCCGTTGACCAGAAGGGTGGAAAGCGAGACCCAGAAGCCGATACGGACGGTCTCCACGCTCCGCAGAGCCGAGAGCAGGAGATTGGTGAGGGCGAAGATCAGGAAGGAGTATTTCATGATCCTCAGGTACTCCACGCCCGCGGTGTGAATGGCGGGGTCGTCGGTGAAGAGGGAAACCACGCCCGCGGGGGTGATGGCTGATACGGTAAAGAACAAAAGGGAGAGAACCGCACCCAGAAGGAGTGCCCCCACGGCGATGCGCTTGACGGGATCGGTACGCTTCTGCCCCCAATACTGACTGCCCAGAACCACTGCGGCATCCCCCGCTCCCAGCGTGAGCTGCTGGAACAAGAACTGCACCTGATTGACGGCGCTGACCCCCGCCATAGCGGCCTCGCTGTAGGCGCTGACCATGACGTTGTCCAGGAGGTTGACCCCCAGGGTGATGATATTGTGGAGGACCAGACCCGACCAGATGGAGAAAAAATCCTTATAGAAGGTGCGGTCCTTGACGAGTTGAATGGATCTCATGGATATGTACGTCCTTTAAAAAAATGGGGCCGCC
>JAZNUO010000339.1:0-3711 GCA_045592305.1 Eubacteriales bacterium
CCTGCCCGATAACCCCCAATTTTCCCCCATATTGACAAACCCTCCAAAAGGTGCTATAATATCCCCATTCAATACTCTACAAGGAGGCTGTTATGAGCATCCATCCCATTCAATCCTTCGTTGGAGAATACAAGAAATTCGTCAACCGCGGCAACGTGGTGGACATGGCGGTCGGTGTGATCGTAGGCGGCGCGTTTACCGCCATCGTCACCGCCATGAGCGGGAGTATCCTCCAGCCCGTAGTTAACTTTGCCCTGTCGGAGTGGTTCGGAAACGCCCATCTGGAGGGGCTCTATACGGTTCTGAAGCCCGCCTACGCCGAGGACGGCGCGCTGGATCTCACCCAGTCCATCTACATCGATTGGAGCACCTTCATCAACGCCGTCATTCACTTCATGCTGATCGCTCTGGTGCTCTTCTGCATCATCCGCGCCATCAACCACATCCGCGAGGAGTACGCCGAGCTGACCCAAAAAGTCCGTCAGGGGAAGCCCACCCGCGAGGAGCGCAGAGCCATGCGCAAGGCAGGCATCAAGCGCCGCGACAAGGCCGCCGTAGCGGCATGGTACGCCGAGCAGGCTATGCAGGCCGAGGAAGCCCGCCTCGCCGCCGAGGAGCAGGCGCGTCTCGACCGCCTCGCCAATCCCACCGCCGAGGATCTGCTCAAGGATATTCGGGCGCTTCTGATCGCCCTGTCCCCCGAATCCACCGCTCCCGCTTCCCCCGCCCCCGAGACAAAAACCGACGGCTGATCCCCTCAAAGGGAACGCGCAACATAAAAGACCCGCTTCCCAACCGAAACGGGTCTTTTTTGTATGGTTATCTTTTCTTTACTGCCTGATCCGCTTCTTCTTCCAATGCCCCATCTTATAGAAGATGGCGGTAAGGATGGCGCCGATGCACCAGGAGCAGAGCAGAGAGATCTGGATGCACTCCTTCATGCCGTCGGCGGGTCTGCCGGTGGGGGAGGTCAGCCACGCGATGCCGTAGGCCACGGGCACGCGGATGGCCACCGTGGTGATGAGGGATATCCACATAGGGGTCATGGTGTCGCCCGCGCCGCGCATGATGCCCGAAAGGCTCTGGGTCACGGCCATGGCGATGTAGCCCACGGCAAGGATCATCATGAGGCGGTAGCTCAGCTCCACCAGATCGGCGGTCTCGGTGAAAAGGCGCATGAGGTATTTACCAAAGAACAGGATCAGCGCCGTAATGCCCGCCGAGCAGCCCACGGCCATGCAAAGTCCCTGTTTGGCACCCTTGGTGACGCGGTCGTACAGCCCCGCGCCTACGTTCTGCCCCGCGTAGGTGGTCAGTGCCGTACCAAAGGAGAAGTTGGGCATCATGGCAAATCCGTCCACCCGCATAATGACCACGTTGGCGGCGATGAACTGCTCGCCGAACTGGTTGGTCAGGGACTGGACGATGATCATGGCCGAGGAGAAGATGGCCTGGGTCAGACCCGAGGGCAGCCCCAGACGGATCAGGGTTCTGATGTATTGGGCGCGGGGGATCATGAATTTGAAGCCGAAGTCATAGTCCTTCCGCATGATGGCCAGCTTGACCATACACAGGGCGGCGGACACGATCTGGGCGATGATGGTAGCCAGCGCGACACCCGCCACACCCATCTGCACCACGGCCACGAAGTAAATGTCCAGCACGATGTTGATGACGGTAGCGACCAGCAGGAACACCAGCGGCCAGACCGAGTCGCCCATGCCGCGGAGAATACCGCTGAGAATGTTATAGAAGGCCAGACCCGCGATGCCCCACAGACAGATCTTGAGGTAGTCCTCGCACCAGTCCAGAATGGATGCGGGGGTGTTCAGCATCTCCAGAACCGGGCGGATCAGAGGGGTGGCGATCAGCACCAGCGCGACACAGCAAATGGCGGTGGCGGTGATGCAGTTGCCGATGGTGTGGGACAGGCTCTCGCGGTTCTTGGCTCCGAAATACTGGGATACCATGATGCCGGCACCTGCCGAAATGCCGATGAACAGCACCAAAAGCATATTGACGATGGGGCCGCAGGAGCCCACCGCCGCCAGAGCGTTGTCGCCGATGTACTTGCCCACCACGATGGAGTCCACCGTGTTGTAGAGCTGCTGGGCGATGTTGCCCAGAAGCATGGGGAGGGTAAAGATCAGTATCTTCGCCCAAGGCTTCCCCGTTGTCATATCGTTGGATGATCTCACGTTTTCACCTCATACACAGCCTTTGTCATTTTATAGTATAACACAAATCCTACCCGAATACAAGGGCTTTCACGGAAAGTTTACGGTTCAGTCCCATTTGGGGTGAAGCCTCAATCCTCCAGCACAAGGCAGTTCATTTTCCCGCTGACCTTGGTGCAGGCATCCAGGGCGATCACCGCCAGCCGTCCTTCGGGGTCGCGGCGGCGCTTGCCGTAGAAGGGAGCGAAATCCGCGAAGCGGCCGAATTCCTGTCCCCGCCCCTCGATGTTGGCGTGGCCGTAGGAGCAATGGTAATGGCCGCAGACCACGGTCTTGTCCCGCAGGTAGAGGTTCCTCTGGCAGGCGAACTCCATGCCGTTGTACCAGCGGGCGTTCTCCCAGTCCTCGGCGGAGGCCTCTCTCCAGTTGGCATTGAAGTAAAAATCCTTGTACGGCATATATTTGGTGGTCCCCTGAATGGCGTGGCAGGGGATATAGCCGTGGGTGAAGACGTAATGCTCGGTCTCAAAGTAGTCCAGGGCGGCGGGCATGAGGGTGGTGTAGTAGTCGGATTCACGGACAAGACGGACCAGGAGATCCCGCTCCCTTTTGGTCTCCGCCTCGGTCATGCCCGCCAGCCGCAGGGCGGTCTGCCACGTACCGTTGGCAACGGGGATGGGCGTGCCGTCGGACAGGCAGGGGAACTCCTGCCCCTCCTCGATCTGCCAAAGCATCTGCTCCATGAGATCCTCGTGGTTGCCGCGGACGTAGATGAGGCGGCCTTCCGCCAGCAGCTCGGTCATGAAGCGTTGCATTTCCAGCGTGCCCTCCCCGCGGTCCATGAGGTCGCCGCAGACAATGAGCTTGCAAGGGTCGGGGTCGGTGAAAAAGCCACTTTCCGTGAGGGTCGTCATCAGGATGTCGTAAAAGCCGTGGGGGTCGGCGAGGACGTAGTATTTCATGGGGGAGGGTCTCCTTTCTTATTTGTGGGGGTGTAAATTTGGGTTTATCGAACAGATACAAGATACAGAGATACAAGATACAAGATACAAGATATAGAACGGCTGTTGCCGTAAGGATATTTCATATCTTGTATCTTTGTATCTTGTAACTTGTATCTCACCGAAAAACTGCAATTTGAAGCATTTCGTCACCCGCCCAATCCAACGCAGAAAGCCCCGCCATCCCGGCAGGGCTCTCTGGCTATAGGTAGGGGAAAACAGAAAAAAACCGAAAATCCCCTCTTATGGGTTGAGGATCAGAACTTCCGCCGGGCGGGTCAAAAATTGCTGATATTTCTATCAGAATTTCCGCCGGGCGGGGAAGAAATTTCTGATACACTTGATCAGAACTTCCGCCGGGCGGGTCAAAAATTGCTGATATTTCTATCAGAATTTCCGCCGGGCGGGGAAGAAATTTCTGATACACTTTATCAGAACTTCCGCCAGACCATCTTATCCACCACACCCGTATAGGACTGGATGATCTTGACCACCTTGGTGGAGACCAGCTCCTCGGTGTAGTCGGGCACGGG
>JAZNUO010000340.1:0-11210 GCA_045592305.1 Eubacteriales bacterium
TCCACCAAAAACAAAGAGCACTCTCGCGAGTGCTCTTTGTTTTTGAATTGATATGGAGGGAGTCGAACGGGTCGGTAGTGAATGCCTGCCGGTGGCAGGCAGAGCCGACCCCGACCGAGCCCGCAGGCGAGAATTCGACTCTCCTCAACATGTGGGAAAGGCACCCTCGCGGGTGCCCTTCCTTGTGATAGAGAAATAAACGCAATTTGAACTGCCGAGCACGATGACTCTCGTGCGGTGTGTTCAATTCGACATGTCGGAAATTTCCTTTACGGTCAGATCCTCGAACACAACCGCGCAGTTGTAGGTGCGAACACCCACCATGCCCTGCATATAAGGCTCGGGATCGGTGTAATCCAGATAAAGCTCGCCGTCTACGAACACCTGTATGCGCGCGCCCTCACAAATAACCTTGAGGGTATAGGTCTTTTGCGGCTCAAACTGCCCCTCGGCATGGGCAAGCTGGCGGTAGCCATAGCTTTGCTTGCCGATGATGACACCCTCGGCTGTTAGGCCTACGAAATAACCCTTGACCCAATCGGTGGCAGTTATGGCATCAACCTCGGTTGGGGTTGTATCCAGGAAATTGGGGGAGCCGGGGGCGGTTGTCCGAACCATAAGACCGCAGTTGGGCGTGGCCTTGGGAGTCACCTTCACCTCCACGGCGTAGTCTCCCAGGTTGGGGGATCCGTACAGGCGTTTTCCGTAGGGCGTCCCCACAGGCATGGTCAGCGCACCGTCCGAAAGGCTCCAAGAGCCGTCGGAGTAGGGGGGCACCGCCTGACTCAGGGAAATGCTCTGAAGAGGAGCCGCTCTCAGCAGGGTGAGCTTTTCCACCGCGGCGCTTCCCTTGAAGGTGATGGAAAGCACGTGCTGACCCTTGGTAAGAGGGATTCCGCGGTAGATCAGGGTCGCGGTGCCGTTGTCCACGGGAGAAAGGGAACCGCTTCCGACCTTCTCACCGTCTACGGCGATCTCCATTTCGATTTCATTCGCCTTCAGTCTATGGCAGAGGACAGAGAGATCATATTCGCCGTCCGCGGCCGTCAGAATATAGTAGGAGAGGGTGTTCCCGTCCTTGACCGAGACGGATTTCTGACCATTTTCCAGCGTGACAGTGGTGTGCTTCTCCAGTGCTTGGGTGGCGGGAATCAGGCCGCCCTGATTGGATATGGTCTTGAACTGATCCGCCGCGCCGTTACCGCCCACTGCGGCGGTTCCGCCGATAAAGCCGAAGGAGGCCTCACCCTTCTTTGTCATATAGCCGATAGAGCCGCCCGTGAGAGCGCTGTCTTTAATGACGCACAGGAGACGGTCGTTCATGTAGAAGGTGTAATCGTTCCCCTTGCGCTCAATCTGGAGAGCCTGGAGGCAATTAAACAGAGTATCCTCACCGAAGGAGCGGATGGTATCCGCTTCGGTACGGGTAGTCTTGCCCGCCACGGTGATCTCAATGATGACCTTCTGCTCGGTGGGAGAGAAGTAGCACGCGCCGAAATTCTCGGAGTCGGTGTAGGCGAAGAGCGCGCCTGCTTGTCCGTCCTTGGATATGGACGTGATATTGTATTCAGCAGTGAAGTCGTCCTCAAAGGGAGTCTTGGCATACAGCATACTACCCTCGCTCAAGGAAAGTCCGCTCTTGCCGGAGCCCAGGGACCCCTTCAGCGACCAGCCCTTGAGGGAGGCACCGGGCTCAAAGTGATGGTACACGTCGGGCATCTCGGGAACCTGTTGGAGATCCGTGGTGGGACCCATGATCTCCATGCGTTCGCCGTTGAACCAGATGCGGTCGATGTTCATGGTGCGATTGGGGGTCTTGTCGATCAGGGCGTGGTATACAATATAGTAGCTGTCCAGATCAGGTCCCTTGACCGTGGAGCTGTGACCGATACCGTGCACGTTGCCGGTGGTGCTGATCAGGAGAGGATTCTGAGGGTCAGCATCGCGATAGTCCACGGGAGAGCTGTTCGAAACGCCGTAGAGGATTCGGTAGGAAGGGCTGAGCACATGATTGCCCGTGTATGTAATATAGTAGTAACCGTCATGATAGACCGTCATGGAGCCCTCGGTCCAGCCCTTGTTGACCGAAATGGTGCGGAGAATCCGACCGTTCAGCATGGTGGAGGGGGAGGACATATTGTACACCTGTATGTTACCCGCGCCCGCGGTATAGAAGTACCATTTGCCGTCGTGGTCGATAAAGACCGATCCGTCGATGGACATACCCATGTTCTCGGTCACAGGCATAAAGCCCTCGGTGGGGGAGTTGCTGCGGAGGACGTAGTGACCGTTGCCTGCGGGGGAGGTGTACATATAGAAATAGCCGTTGTAGTAGTAGACCTCGGGAGCAAACGCGCTGCGGGTCACGTAATGATTGGTGCAGAGTCCCTCAAACGTCCAGTTCACCAGATCGTGGGAGGACCAGCATCGGACGCCCACGCCTCCGTCCTTGGTGCTGCAATACAGGTAGTATACGCCGTTGTGGCGCATAACGAAGGGATCTCCGAATCCATAGCCGGGCCATGCGTTGGGGCTTTCGGCGGTGAGAACGGGATTTTTGAAGCAAGTAATCTCCTCCATAGGGGGGCCTCCTTCGGGATTGTCTTCGGGAGGAGCCTGAACCGTTTCGCTGTCGGCGGGGTCGGTTTCCGGAGCAGTAGCGTTCTGGCTTTCCGATTCTGTGCTTACGCCAGGCCCCGCCGGCTGGCAGGAAGAAAGCGAGCCTGCGAGGAGAAGAAAAGCGACAAAAAAGAGTAAAAATCGTTTCATACAGAGTACCGAGCCTTTCCTGTTTGGAATCTTTTCATATATTATATCACAAAAACGAAAAAAAATCAATGATTTTTGCACATTTCGGTTGACAATATCATAAATTTATGATATAATATTTCCATTCTAACGGGAGGAGTATTTTTCCCGTTCGATCAAATTTTACGAGCGTTGTTTCAACGACTCAAAAGTATGGAGGTAAACACATGAAGCGCATTCTTTTTCTGTTGCTGGCGTTGGTTGTGATCACCGCGGTTGCTGTTTCCTGCGATCCGAAGGATCCCGCTACTGAGACCACAGGCAATGTTACGACCGCTGAGCCCGCAACCGAGGCTCCCACCGACGAGACTCCTACCGAGGCTCCCACCGATGAGCAGACCACCGAGGCTCCCACCGACGACGAGGAGGCTACCCTGCCTTCCGAGAGCGAGGGTGACGGTGAAGATGCCACCGAGGAGGAGTGGACCGAGCCCGAGGACGTTCCCTACGATGCTATTGATGCTCCCATTGTGAACACGGGCACGGACAAGGTTGTCCACGGCTACAACGCCAACGGCGAGTTCTCCTTCGAGTACGGTGACGCTCTCTCTAACAGTAACAACAATATGTTCATTGTTACCAATGACAGACTGCCTCACGGTAAGATCACCGCTACCTTCACCGCTCCCGAGCAGTATCAGAACGATAACGGTATTGTTTTCGGTATGGTCGATGATGAGTACGAGCAGTATTATTTCTGGGAGGACGGCCCCACCTACTATTTCCTGTTCGTCTCCGATGACTGCAACCTGTATCTGGCTAAGGTAGGCTATAACGGTCTTGCATGGACTGTTCTGTACATCACCCAGACCCCCATCCCCAACTACAAGCATGGCGACACCATCACCATTTCTGTGGAGTTTGATGGCGAGGGCTTCATCGACTGCTACGCCAATGACGAGATGTTGATCACCCGTTTCGACATTGACTGGACCGGCGGCGCACGCTACGGTCTCCGTTGCGAGGTTCCCGGCGTTATCTACAGCGATTTCATTGTTGACCACGAGTGGACTCCCGAATATTGATCCGACATAGGTCATAGTAAAGGGGTATCCCTTACGCTACGCGCGTGGGGGATACCCCTTTTGTGGTGGAGATATTCGTGTGAGCGCGGCGGGAGTCTGAACTCATCCCCAATCCTTCGGATGGACCGGGCAAGCTGCGCTCCGCTCCCTTTGGTCGCTACAGATCAGTTGTTTTTCTGCATGATGGCAGCTTGCACAGAGCCTCTCGTCCGCTCATCCTTGCCAATAAAGAAAGGACGGCACTTGCCGTCCAATCTTATTGGTGGAGATAAGGGGAGTCGAACCCCTGACCTCTTGAATGCCATTCAAGCGCTCTCCCAACTGAGCTATACCCCCATTGGTCGCTGTGTAAGCAGTGGTTGCTTCCACAACGACGATATTATAGCACAACCCCCCGCGTTTGTCAAGGGGTTTTTGAAAAGTTTTTTGAGAAAAATGCAACTTGTACATACTTGTCAAAACTCTCTGAAAAACGCGGTTTTTCGTGGACATTCTCGCCAAAATCCCATAGAAAGAGGTGCCGCGAGACACCTCTTTCTTCATATCAAAAATCAAACCCGCATTCCCGCTTGAATTCGGCCAGAGCGTTCACATACTCCTCCCGTCCCACGGGAAAGGCCAACCCGTGCCCCGCCCTCTTGATCGTAATCAGCTTTTTATGCCGTCCCGTACAAGCCTCGCAGAGCCGCGCGCTCATGTCATAGGGAACGAAGGAATCCGCGTCGCCGTGGGCAAAGACCACGGGGAGAGTGCATCGCTTCATGGCCTCCATGGGGGAGTCCTCGTCCAGATCGAAATGCCCGAACAGACGAGCGGCGAGTCTGGCAAAGGGGTAGATCAGCTTGGGAGGCAGATGCATCTCGGACATGACCTTGGAGATGATCTCCTTGGCGGAGGTGTACCCGCAATCCGCCAGCACGTATTGAACCCGGGGAGGCAAGGGTCCGCCCGCGGCCATCATAACCGTCGCCGCGCCCATGGATATACCCGTGAGGATGAGTTTTGCGTCCTCACCGAACTCCTTCACCGCGAAATCCACCCACGCGAGGCAGTCCCGCTTCTCCAGAATGCCGAAGGTAATGGTGTTGCCGTCCGAGAAGCCCGAGCCTCTGTGATCGATGAGCAGGGCGCTGTGACCCAGCTTGAAGCAACGCTCCACACCGCCGCTCAGATCCCGCTCGGCGTTACCGCGGTAGCCGTGGAACATCAGCTCGATGGGCGCGTCGGGTTTGTACTCATAGAACCTCGCCCGCAGAGTCAGCCCGTCGAAGGACTGAATGGCGTATTCCCTGTACGGATACGAGCGGATCATTTTGGTCCATGCGATCATATCCTCGCGGAATGCGTGATAGATCTCCCCGTCGGGAATGGCGTATTCATCCTCGCCCAAGGGGCGGCGAGGCTTGGAGTGGAACATACGGAAGTAGCATACCAATGTGACCGATATCACGAAGGACAGCACCACCGAGAGCAGTCCCAGTCCGATCCAGAGCCAGACCATATCAAGCCTCCTCCAGATCAATCACCTGTGTGCCGTCGATCATGACGTAGTGCTTTTTGACGCAGTGCATGGCGCTGATCCAGCCGCGGGTGACTACGGTGTTGAACATACCCGTGTCATAGCCGCGGGGACCGCGGTTCTCCCAGAGCCACGAGGGCGTGGGCCACAGACAATAGGTGGGGCGGATGGCCTCGTAGCATTCCTTGGCCACGCCGTTCTGACCGTGATGAGCCATCTGGACGAAATCCGACCGAATCAGCTCGGGAGGATTGGTGGCCAGAAGCTGCTCGCCCCCCTCCACGCCTAAGTCACCGAGGAAAAGAATGCCCTTACCGTCCACCTCCACGCGGAAGACGATGGAGGAATTGTTGATGGGATTGTGGGTGATGCGCTCGTCGGGGATGCGGAGGATACGAACCGTGACCTTACCGCCGTCGAAGGTAAAGACCTCATCCTTCCGTACAGTCACCGAAGCGACACCGCCCTTTGCCATGCCCGCGCGGATGCCGTCCAGCAG
Organism: Eubacteriales bacterium; assembly: GCA_045592305.1. Lineage (GTDB taxonomy): Bacteria > Bacillota > Clostridia > Oscillospirales > CAG-272 > CAMEON01. The sequence continues at coordinate 5,852 of JAZNUO010000340.1, forward strand.
CTCGCGGGAGGTCCACTCGTCCTGCTTGGGCTCGTGATGGATAATGAACTCGTCCGAGGGAAGATTCCAGTAGATACCGTCCACCTGAATATCGGGATGCTCCGTCAAAAGCGTCCAGAGCGCGCCCATGTGATCGTCATGGAAGTGGGTGATGAACCACGCGGTGACGTGACCGCCCAGACCCTTCAGGTACTCGTACAGGTAAGGTGTCTCGGAGGGGAAGCCGCCGTCCACCACGAGGAGGGTCTCGCCGCTCTCGATGATGAAGGGGGTATTGATGGTATCCGTAACCGATTTCAGAAAATGAAGCTTGGCCATAACGCGTCTCCCGAGTAAGTTTTCCTTTATTATACTCCTGATTCACGGTTTTGTCAACGAGTTTGCCTCATTTTTGCCGTAAGCTATTCCCTCGCCCCCCATATATTCCCCCGAAAGTCGTGATTTGCTTACAACTATATGGGAGCGGATCCGATAGGTCAGGACTCTTGACAAATGGGAAGATATGATGTATAATAAAATGATAAAAGGAAAGACTTTGTCCATCCGATAAACAGACCGTCCAAACAGCCCCCACAGAAAGGAGCCGCTATGAACAACCGCGTATTCCTCATCGTCCTCGATAGCTTCGGCATCGGGGAAATGCCTGACGCATACAAATGGAACGACGAGGGAAGCAACACCCTCGGAGCCGTCCGCAACCACCCCGCCTTCCACTGGCCCACCATGGAAAAGCTGGGCCTGTTCCACATCGACGGCGTATCCGACCCCGCCGACCTTGAAGGAAAGCCCGCCCCCATGGCCGCCTACGCCCGCATGACCGAATCCTCGGGCGGTAAGGACACCACCATCGGTCACTGGGAGATCGCGGGCATCATCTCCCCCGACCCCCTGCCCACCTACCCCGAGGGCTTCCCCTCCGAGGTACTGGAAGAGTTCACCCGCCGCACGGGCTACGGAGTGCTGTGCAACAAGCCCTACTCGGGCACCGACGTCATCCGCGACTACGGCGAGGAACACCTGCAAACGGGCAAGCTGATTGTCTACACCTCCGCCGACAGCGTTTTCCAGATCGCCGCCCATGAGGACAAGGTGCCCGTCCCCGAGCTCTACCGCGTCTGCGAGATCGCCCGCCATATGCTGACCAACGCATGGGGAGGCAAGCACGCCGTGGGGCGCGTTATCGCCCGCCCCTTCGAGGGGGAGGCCCCCTTCAAGCGCACCTCCCGCCGCCACGATTACTCCATCCTGCCCCCCGCCCCCACCATGCTGGACGCTATCAAGGAAGCGGGTCAGGACTGCATCGCCGTGGGTAAGATCACCGACATTTTCGTGGGTCAGGGTGTCACCGAGACCGTCCGAACCGCCAATAATGCCGAGGGTATGATGGCTACCGCCGAGATCGCAGGGCGGGACTTCCACGGCATCTGCTTTACCAACCTCGTGGACTTCGATATGGTCTACGGCCACCGCAATAACGTGGAGGGCTACGCCGCCGCGCTGACCGAATTCGACCGTTGGCTGGGGGATTTCCTCCCCGCCATGAGGGAGAACGATCTCCTCATCATCACCGCTGACCATGGCTGTGACCCCTCCACCCCTTCCACCGACCACTCCCGCGAGTACACCCCCATGCTGATGTACCGCAAAGGTATGGCAGGGAAGGATCTGGGCACCCGTGAGACCTTCGCCGACATTTCCGCCACGGTTCTGGATTTCCTCGGTCTGACCGCTGACGGATTGGCGGGAGAGACTCTTTTGAAGTGAGGTTGAACCGCGTATGATGATCAGAATCCGAGGCTATCGCGCCGCGATCCCGTGTCTGTTGATGTTACTCTTGCTCCTTTGCACAGCCGTGACGGTCGCGGCCGAGGACTCCCCCCGAATCCTCAACGTGCGGGACTACGGCGCGGTGGGTGACGGCGTAACCGACGATACGGCCGCCATCAATGCCGCGGCGGCAGACCTGCGTGACGGAGAAACCCTGTATATCCCCGCGGGCACCTATCTGCTGCGGGAATACGGTGAAAAGGACATTATTCTGGTTCAGGATAAGAAAAATATCCAAATCATCATGGAGGACGGCGCGGTTTTGCAGATGGATACGGTGGAGGATTACGCCGTATCCAATGAAAACCACCACTATATCCTGCATCTGGTTCGCTGTGAGAACTCCACCGTGACGGGCGGGGCCATATACGGCGACAGGCTCCGCTACGAGGGAGATATGCATGTGGAGCAGGGCTACGGCATCCGCATGATCGATTGCAGGAGCGTAACCGTACAAAACGTCGAGATCGCCTATCTGCGCGGCGACGGCATCATGATGTTCACCGCCGTCAAGCACGCGAACGGCATGAGAGAAAAATGCTATGACATTACCATTGATAACTGCCACGTTCACGATTGCTTCCGCAACGGGATCACCCTATCGTCGGTGGACGGCTGCGTGATCTCCAATACGGACATACACGGTATCCGAGGAACCGCGCCCGAGGCGGCCATCGATATCGAGGCCGAGTTTTCGGGCACCGTCAACAAGAACGCCCAAATCGAAAATTGCCGTTTCTATGACAACGGAAAGCTCAGTGTAGCCGTTACGGGTCCTGCGGAAAACATATCCATATCCTCCACCGCGCTGGAGCAGCAGCTTGCCTTCGGTCCCGAGGGAAACGGACTGACCCTATCCGACTGCTCCGCGGGACTTGTCACTATTTCCGGTCAGAACGCCAAAATCGAGAACTGCTCCGTATACCAGCTCAGACTGTACGGCGGCAGCGTGACCTGCGCGGATACGGTTTTTGATGGCGATGATGAATGGATCCCCTTCCGCGTGCTGGTCACGAAGTCCGACGGGACGACGATCGGTCAATTCGAAAGCTGTACCTTCCGCGGACGAAGGCTCTGCGCTCTGGGCGGCTGTATCGTGTTCTGCCATACGCCCCCTGCGTCTATGGAGTTTGTGGATTGCGATTTCAAGGCCTGCGGAATGATCCCTTTTGTGGGACATCTGAAGGACGTGGAGCGGGAAGGGTGCTTCTTTGATCTTGGCTGGGCGCTGTGGCTCTGTATCGCGGCGTTCGGCGGTCTTGTGTCCCTCCTGATCTACAGACGGGCGAAAAAGAAGAAAGCCAAAAAGCGCGCTTGATGAGGAATCGGGAACTTAATCCTATTAAATTTTGGAAAAGCTATTGACAATAGTACCGTCATGTGCTATAGTATAAGTGCACTACTTCGAGTGGTGCACTCTTTGGATTTTTTTGGAAAAAGAGCGTAACGAGATTGGAAAAAAAGCGTCTGTATAGATGAAGCAACCCAAACGGAAAGGAGCATCCATGAACACACCGTTATTGGAACTGAAAAGCATCGGTAAGATCTACGTCTCGGAGGGCAACGTCGCCGTTGGTATCCGAGGGGTAAACCTGTCCTTCGAGCGGGGGGAGTTCGTCGCCGTGACGGGTAAGTCGGGGTCGGGTAAATCCACTCTGCTCAACGTCATCAGTGGTATGGACACCTACGAGGAGGGCGAGCTGTACGTGGAGGGCGAGTCCACCTCACACTTCCTCCAAAAGGATTGGGAGGAGTACCGCAAGCAGTACATATCCTTCATCTTCCAGGAGTATAACATCATCGAGAGCTTCACGGTTCTCCAGAACGTGGAGCTGGCCCTCATGAATATCGAGAACCCCCGCGAGAGACGGGAGCGCGCCATGGAGCTTCTGCGCCGCGTGGGTCTGGAGGGACACATCCACCACAAGGGAAGCAAGCTCTCGGGCGGTCAGAAGCAGAGAACCGTCATTGCCCGCGCGCTGGCCAAGGATTCCCCCATCCTCCTTTGCGACGAGCCCACGGGAAATCTGGACAGTAGGTCCTCGGAGGAGATCATCGAGCTTCTCCGCGAGGTCTCCCGCGACAAGCTGGTCATCATCGTCACCCACAACTTCGAGCAGGTGGAGCACTACGCCACCCGCCACATCCGGATTTTCGACGGCGCGGTGGAGTCGGATCACACCGTCCGTTCCCCCTCCGCCCCGGTCGGTCAGCCCCCTAAGGCTCCCGCGACCCCCGCCCGTAAGCTGACCCACACCCTGCGGAGCGGACTCCATCTGGGACGGGTGCGCTTCGCCGCCACTCCTAAGCTGTCGGTATTCCTCTGCATCCTCATGGTGCTGACCTCCCTGACCCTGACCCTCATCACCAGCCTCACCTATGACTCCCGCGACCTGCTGAGAGAGCGCACCATGTTCACTCACGCGGACGGCCGTACCGTCATCGTGCGGCAGGACGGTGCCATCATCACCGACGAGGAGCTGGAAAGGTTAGCCGCTGACATCGGAGCTGCGGACTACCTCCACTATGACAATATGCTGGACGAGTCCGTGACCATCTTTATCGGGGATGACTACAGCATGGATCACTACCGCTTCTCCTTCGGCTACCCCGCCGAAAGCGTCAAGCTGGACGCGGGACGCTACCCCGAGGCTGATAACGAGGTCATCATGGAGGTGCCCGTATCGGTCAAGCCCTATCTGGGCGGCGACCGCTTTGAGGAGCGGGATCAGGAGCTCTTCAACATGGTCATCTACCGCGTGGTTGGAGTTCGCTATTACTACGATAACACCCGCCAGCCCCGCCTGCTCTTCACCGAGAACGGCTACAAGATCGCCTCGGCTATCGCCTTTTTCGGGGAGCAGAACTATAACTTCTCCTACAGCTTTGAGCTTTCTGACCCCGACGGTATCGCGGCTCCGCAAGGGTTCGGTATGGACTCGAGAACCTACGTGGACTTTTCCATGGAGCCGGGAACCTACTTTATTAACTACCCCGGCATGGAGCAGACGATCAACCGATTCATGCGGGAGAATCCTGCCATCAAGTCCGGAGAGGACATAGAGATCAAGGGAGTTCTGTCGGGAAGCTTCCGAAGCTACCATCAGGATATCTACTATGATTACGATTACTACGCCCGTGATGTCATGATGGAGGTCAAGCCCGGCTATGGCGAGGAGGCTACCGTCACCTACAAGCTGGATCCGTACCGCAACGTATGGAATCTGACCGATTCCATGAAGGAGTATCTGAGCAAGGCGTACTACGGCCAGTGGAACGAGGCGGCAGGCTGCTTCCCCGATTTTCAGGCCATGATCCTTTCCCCCGACGTTCTGCTGAACTTCCTTCACGAGGAATACTATACCCAGGCATACACCCAAGCCTCCCTTTTCTTTGAAAATGACCGTGAGGCGCGGGGGAAGGTGGAGGAGCTCCGTGAAATGGGCTATATCGCCGTTGTCTCGGACGAGACCATCCAGCCCGACGTATTCGAGATGCTGGAGGAGAAGATCATGTCCGCCGTCATGGCGGT
>JAZNUO010000341.1:0-7106 GCA_045592305.1 Eubacteriales bacterium
CCCCGCCGAGGCCGCCGCCACCGCGCGGATGTTCGATACCCTTCTGGGCGACGATCTGCCCGCCAGAAAGGCGTTCATCGCGGCGCATGGGGCGGAGTATATGAAGACAGCGGATCTGTGATCCGCCAGATCTGTGATCTGACGGTCTTGCCGACACAGACTCATCCATACTTATCATTCATCTATGGGGTAACAATCTTGAAAGCAACGCACACACACCGTCTGAATGCCCGCCTGTTCGTCTGTCTCTGCTTGATGGCATCAATCCTTCTCTTGAGCGGATGCCAGTCGACCAATGAGGATGACTCATACATGACCCTGGGAGAGGCCGATCAGGTCACCTATGAGTATGACGAACAAACAGATCAGACCAAGGTCACGTGGTACGCCACACTGGAGAACCGTACCATTTACAATTTTTTCGAATTTAAGATCGAGTTTGAACTGTACAACGCCACGGACACCGAGCCAGTGGCGTTGGAAACCTTCTGCTACGATACAGCAGTCCGTCACGGAGACCGTCATAGCGGGCACTATGAATTCACCGTTGACGGAGAGATCACACGGATCGAGCGTACCCGCTGGGCAGCTCATTATGAGACACTTTGGAAGACCTACCGCGCGTGGTTCATCGTTGCCATCATTGCCGTGCTCATCTGTATCTTCTTCTACACCGTATTCGTTTTCGTGATTGATATCACCCTCGAGGACGTGATCGACACGCTAGAGGAGCTTTTGTATATCCCCATTCTCCTCGCTACCTGCTTTGGAGGCACAGCCCTGTGGGGACTTCTGTCCTACAACTGGGTCAATGTCTGCATCGTTGCGGGTGCCATCGTGACCTTCGCATTTCTCGCTGTGATCGCCCATTTTGTTCGATACATCCTCCGCGACGTGCTGGGTATCTTCGATATCCCCCACGCGGTTCTAAAAAGGCGCAAGGCTGAAGATACCTATGATTATGACGAGGATGAGGACGAAGACGAAGATGAGGACGAAGATGAGGACGAGGATGACGATGATCGATCCGGAATAAAGATATCTTTCGGGAACGAGAACGAGGGCAAGCGCAGCCGCAAGAAGGCCAATCCTCCAAGTAGCGGCATCCGCTTCTCGGATATCGCAGGATTGGAGGAGGCCAAGACCGCCTTCTATGACAAGATCATCCTCCCCTTTGAGCACAAAGAGCTTTTTGAGAAGTACGGTAAAAAGTTAGGCGGCGGTCTTCTGCTCTACGGCCTGCCCGGCACGGGAAAGACCCTATTCGCCGAGGCCTGTGCCAATGAGCTGGACGCTCTCTTCATTCCCATCAAGTGCTCGGATATCAAATCAAAATGGTACGGTGAATCCGAAGGAAACGTCAAAAAGATCTTCGCCAAGGCCCGTAAAGCAGAGCGCGCCATTATCTTCTTTGATGAGTTTGAGGCCATCGGTGCCAAGCGTACTGACAATCCGGACAACTCCAACAACGATCTGGTGCCCCAGATCCTCGCGGAAATGCAAGGAGTCGGCTCCTCCAACAGTTCCTCGGTCGTCATGGTCATCGCCGCCACCAATAAACCGTGGGCCATCGACAGTGCCTTCCTGCGACCGGGTCGATTTGACGAAAAGATCTACATCCCCCTCCCCGATGCCGCCGCGCGGGCGAAAATGTTTGAGCTCAAGCTGCGGGGCGTCCCCACCGATACGCTGGACTATGAAAAAATGGCCGCCCTCACCGAAGGGTACAACGGGGCGGACATCACCGAATTCTGCGAAAAGCTGAAGCTGGATGCCATCAAGAAAACGGTCACCTCGGGCAGTGAGCATCTCATTACCATGGAGGAAGTCATGTCCGTCAGAGAAAGAACCCACAGCAGCGTCTCACAGGAGGATCTGGAGCAGCTCCGTGAATTTGAGGGATCGGTATGATCCTTATAACAACGTAAGAGTGATAATGCCATGAAAAACCTATTTTCCATCAACAAAACCGACAATCCCGACGCTACCGAGTTTGACGAGACCCCCTACCTTTGCAAAAAGGTGTCCGAGGAGGTGCGCGCTAAGCTGAAGGGGGCGTTCTCCATCGTGGAGGAGCAGACCGCGCCGAGGGAGCTGAGCGTGGAGGAGAAGGCACTTCACAAGAAAGCCAACCGCCACTGGCTGATCTCTCTTGGGTGTCTCCTTGGGGCTTTGTCATTGTTCTTCGCCGATACCCGAGCGGGGATCTACGGCTCCCTGTCCTTTCTGCACATCATCGATCTGGCTCTGCTGGCGGTCTCCATCTTCTTCAGTATCAAGGCCAAGCGTATCAACCGCAAGCTCAACGAATCCCAGGGGGACAGTCTCAAGATAGATTTCTCCGAGGCTTCCAAAAAGCTGGAGGAGGCCACCGCCGAGGCCGCCCGCGAGCTGGGAGTTCCCGCTACCGCTTTGACTGTGGACGTGCTTCCCTACCATTACAAGGTAAACGGTGATACGGTTCTCCGCGTGGGCAAGGCGGGGAAATTCGACAATCTGGCGGTATCCGTGTTCGTCAAGGATCAGAAGCTCTGCTTCGCCACGGCGCAGGAGCTGCTCGCGGTGCCGCTCTCGGAGATCAAGGGCTTTCGTGAGTACGACGAGGACTTTGAACTGGATATGTGGCTCAAGCCCGAGGAGTCAGATTCCGACCGATACAAGGAATTCGGCATCCGTAAGAGCGGCTTCCTCGGTCGCCGCGGTCACGGCTATTTCGGTCTGCGGATCAGCGGGGATGCCTTTGAGGTGCTGATCCCCTGCTACGATTGGGCTCCCGTCAAGGAGCTTTTGGCGGTTCACGGGGTGGCTTGACAGACTTCGCATATTTTATCAGGATTCTTTCAGATTCATGAAAGATTCGCTATAAAAATTTCGTCTGTATAAGAGAGGGGGTATACGCTCCCTTCACCTACAATGGAAAGGAACCCGACTATGGCTGAAAAGCATCTTCTCGCGGTGAATCTCACCGACAACAAGAAAAACGAATATTTCGACGACACCCCCTTTACCACCGCCCGCCTCTCCCCCGCTACCCGCGCGGCCAAGGAGAGCGGCACCAAGGAGCTGACTCGGGCAATGGTGAAGTCCATGAAGCTCCCCCTGCTTCTGGGCGGCTACGCGTTGATCGGTCTGGGGCTGATCGTGCTGATGGGCTTTCTCAAGGCCCTCACCGACACCGACTTCATGACCGCTCTGAGCAACGGCAAGTGGCTGCTGGTCGGCGGTGCCGTGTCGACGATGCTGGGGGGTGTGCTGCTGCTCCTCCACAAGCTAGATCAGAAGAAGCAGGAGGAGAGTGAGGAGGTGCCCGACGGGATGAATCAGCCTCTGAACTCTCTGGAGGCGGTCTCCCGCCGCGTCGCTATGGAATTAAGCCTCCCCGAGGACGATCAGATTACCGAGATCGAGGTTCTGCCCTACCGCTACAAATCCACCTCCGACGGCGGCGCTAAAGAGTCTTTGAGCAGCGGCTGCTTTGAAAACACCGAGGTGTTTTTCTGGGTGGAGAACGAGTCCCTGTGCGTCACCGACTACGAATCGGTCATGCGTATCCCCCTGACTGCCATCGAGGGCTACTACACCGTGGACGCAAAGTATAAGCTCTCCTTCTGGTGGAAGGACGAGGAGTTCAACAAGGGCGAGTACGCCCGGTACGGCATCAAGCAGGACAGCGAGGGCAACTACAAGCTCCGCACCTACTACCGCGTCATGATCCGCGACGGGGAGGACCGCTTTGAGCTGCGCATCCCCTGCTACGATTTCGCCGCCTTCCGCGGGCTCTGCGAGATCGGGTGTCTGGACGGGGAGGGCTGACCGCACTGCCGCGTCGTCCCGCGCCGCCATCCGTGGCGCGATCACATTCTGTCTATGGTATCACCATATAAATAAAAATCGAAAGGAAATCCACAAACCATGAAATTCAAAGCAAACGTCCCAAGCCCCGTGCACATGTCGCCCCGTCAGGAGCTGCAACGCAAATACAACAGCTCCCGCGCCGAGCTGCTGGTTGTCCTGATCTTTACGGTCGTCAACCTCTTTGCCGTCGTCTTCGCGGATCGTTACTTCCTGTTCGCCGCCACCATTCCCATGCTCCTCCCCCTCTTCTCCGCCGGTATCACCGCCGATCCCGAGCTTATGACCGAGATGGGTCTCATGGCTGAGGATGCCACCGTCCTCCTGATCGTAGGTCTGGTCGTTGGTCTCATCCTGACCCTCCCCTACCTGTTTTGCTGGATCTTCTCCAAGAAGCGCGTGGGCTGGATGGTCGCCGCGCTGGTATTCTTCGGCATCGACTGCCTGTTCCTGCTGGTCACATTCGACCGCACCATGATCCCCGACATTCTGATCCACGCTTGGGTCATGTTCTACCTCATCACGGGTGTCATCAACGGCTTCAAGCTGAAGAAGATGCCCGAGGACGAACCCCTGCCCGAGTTCGGTGCCCTCGCCCCCGAGGGTGAGGCTCCCGCCGCCGAGGACGGCTTCGGCACCTTCAACGAAGCCGATTTCGCCTACACCGCCGACAACGCCGAGAACGCCGCTCCCGCCGAGGAAGCCCCCGCTGAGGAGACTGCCGCAGAGACCGAAGCTACCGAGGAGCCCGTGGCCGCCCGCAGCTTCGACGAGATCATGTCCGAGAACAACAAGGACGAACAGTAAGCCGTTCAATCCCGTTTTCGTCATAATACACAAAATACCACGCCTTCGTTTGGAAATGTTTTTGCAGAAAATTGTTTCATTTTCTCTTGACAAATCCACGGGGGCGTGGTATAATTTACGAGTGGTTACAGGTGTGATCGCCTGTACGAGTCCAACCATCCAAAGACAGCAGGTTCCCGTAAAACGCGGCCGTAAGGCATGTTTCCTGCCGAGGAGATCATATAGATTGCAAGCCGCGGGGAAACTGCGGTCTGCCCTTGTGAGTCTTTCTCGGTGAAGCGCGCGCTTCGGGAGAAGGATTTCTTTTTTTGTCCGTTTTGAAAAACGGCGCACAAATTCACAGGGAGGTGAAAATCAAATGCCGAGTAATGCTATTCTGGAGCAGAAGCAGCAGGCTGTCGCCGAGCTGACCGAGCTCATCAAGGCTTCCGCCGGCGGTGTGATCGTGAACTATCAGGGTATCACCGTCGATAAGGATACCGCCATGCGTAAGGCTCTGCGCGAGGCAGGCGTGAAGTACATGGTCGTGAAGAATTCTCTGACCGGTCGCGCTTGCGAGAACTGCGGTTACGGCGCTCTCAAGGAGAACCTTGTGGGTATGACCGCCATCGCCATCAGCGAGAATGATCCCATCGCTCCCGCCAAGATCCTGAAGGAGTATGACGAGAAGATCGAGTCCTTCAAGATTCTGGCCGGTTACTGCGACGGTGAGATCCTGGACGCAGCAGGCGTCAAGGAGCTGGCCGAGATCCCCTCGAAGGAGATCCTCATCGCCAAGTTCCTGGGCAGCATCCAGTCCCCCATCTACAAGTTCGCCTACGCCGTCAAGGCCGTGGCCGAGAAGCTGGAGGAGGGTGCAACACCCGCCGAGGAGACCGAGGCCCCTGCCGAGGCTTAATTGCCTACGGGTCGGAAGACCCAACCAAGCGGCCTGAGGGTAGAATCCCCGCCGCGTAAGCGCGAAACGCGCGAGACATTGCGTATCACGCACAAACCGCATCGCCAAGGGCGCATGACGGAATTCAAAAAAATTCATTTCAGGAGGTATATTGAAATGGCAAGCGAGAAGATTACCGCTATTGTTGAAGAGATCAAGTCTCTGACCATTCTGGAGCTCAACGAGCTCGTTAAGGCTGTTGAGGAGGAGTTCGGTGTTTCCGCCGCTGCTCCCGTTGCCGTTGCCGGCGCAGGCGCTGCTGCCGCTGCTCCCGTTGTTGAGGAGAAGACCGAGTTCGACGTGGTTCTGACCGGTTTCGGTGACAAGAAGCTGGGTGTCATCAAGGTCATCCGCGAGATCACCGGTCTGGGCCTGAAGGAGGCTAAGGACATGGTTGAGGGTTGCCCCAAGACCGTCAAGGAGGGCATCTCCAAGGAGGATGCTGAGAAGATCAAGGCTCAGCTCACCGAGGCCGGCGCTACTGTTGAGATTAAGTAATTTCACCACCCGGTTCTATCCCGCCGTCGCGCGAGAGCGTAGCGGCGGGAACCCCAAATTTCCTGCTGTATATTGTTGGATATGAAAATACCGCCTCCGATTTCTCCGTTGTTCTTAACGGAGAAATTACAGGCACAGTCAGGATCACCAGCTTAGCCGGTGGCCTGCACTGGCCCTATAAGGGCCTATTACCGGCAGCACTATCGTGCTTGAAAGTCCGCCAACCGCACCGCTTCTACGGACTACCGCTGAAGCGGTGTTTTATTTGCCTTTTTTCACCGGCTCACCCGTAAACGGGTCATAGTATTCATTGATACTGATTTGATCTGCAAGCATATCTTCTTGCAATTGTTTTTGTATATACTCTTGTATTTTCTTCTCATTCTTGCCCACGGTGTCAACATAATATCCTCGACACCAGAAGTGCCGATTTCCATACTTGTATTTCAAATTCGCGTGTCTATCGAATATTATGAGTGAACTTTTCCCCTTTAAGTAACCAATGATTTCCGACACACTATATTTCGGAGGGATTCTCACCAGCATATGAATATGATCGGGGCAGGCTTCTGCTTCAATGATTTCCACTCCTTTTCGATTACACAAATCTCTCAATATTTGACCGATTTCCTGTCTTAATTCTCCATAGATGATTCTACGGCGATATTTCGGCGCGAATACCAGATGGTACTTGCATTCCCGTTTCGTATGTGCTAAACTATTTGTGTCCATTTGGACATCCTCCTTTGTTATTTTGATTTGGTTGGCAGACCTCTCTCATTATAACATCGGAGGTTTTTGTTGTCTATATGCTTGTAGCTGAAGCTCTTCTCCTCCCCCGGCATAGCCGGGGGTTTATTTGGCTGTTACCAAACAGAAACGGCACTCCACGCGGAATGCCGTTTTGCTACAGAGTCAGATTGGGGAGAGATCAGCGGTTGATCTTCTTCTTCTTAGGGGTACCGAACTCCTTCATCAGGCGATCCAGCTCCTCGTCAGCGGAGGACTTGGG
>JAZNUO010000342.1:0-5599 GCA_045592305.1 Eubacteriales bacterium
ACGTGGGGAAGGCGATATGGTGGAGGCGTAGCCCCTTGACGGTCATGGACGCTCCCTTGGCCATGATGCGGGCGTACTTCATGACGTGGGGCATGGCGCACTCCAGACGGTACTTCCCTGCCTCAGCGATCACGGTGATGATATTGGACAGACGCAGACGGAAGGGGCGAACCTGACCGTCCGACAGGATCTCGTCAAAGACAATGAACAGCTCGCCGTCTCCCTCGGCCTCAAGGTCGAACTCGTAGATGCCCGTGGTGTTGCAGGGGAACACGATGTCGGCGTAGGTGTCGGCGGGCAGGGCGATGGTATCGGGGGCTTCGCTGACCTCCACCTGACCGTGTGGATCGCACTTACCAACCTCGCGGTGGGAGGCGTAGTCCAGCTCGCTTTCGCGGTAGGCCAGATAGTGGGAGCCAATATTGCTGATCTCACGGGAATTGTAGTAGCCCTCCTTTTCGGAGTAAGAGAGCTGACCGCGATGGATGACCGACACAGGGTAGATCAGCTCGTCCTCCTCGCCCATGGGAATATCGCGGCAGAGGAAATGACCCGCCACGGCGGGCTCCACCTCCACGGGGGTGGCGGCGGTGTTGGGGTTCACCTCATAGTCGAACGCACCCTCAGAGAGCTTGTAGGTCTCCACAAAGGTACGCTGGAAGGAGTACCGCTGGACCTTGGTCACGCGCTCGGTGACTGGGTAGGCCGTGAATCCCTCTTTGCCCGTAGCGGCGATAATCTCATCGCCCACGGCGATCTCGGCGCAGAGGAAGCCGGGCTGGTTGAGGTAGGAGAAGGCGTTGACGTTGTAGGAGGCCACGCGCAGGGCGACGGTGTTGATCTCCTTGGTGAGGTATTTCGAAATGTCATACTCGTCCACGCGGAAATAGCCGTGGCAGCAACGGGCAGGGCCGTGGGCGACGTAGGATCCGTTGACAGTCAGGAGAAAGGAGCAGGACGCGGCGGCGGCCAGCTTGACGGGCTGATCCGTGGCGGGGAGGGTAGCCACGAAGCAGACGGTGCGGTTCATGACGCGGGCGGTTCCCACCTCCCAGACGGGGGTGGCGGCGCGGAAGGTGTAATCATGGGTCAGCATAGGGGGTGTCTCCTTTATGCGGTTTTTGGCCTTTGCAGCCTTTCCATTATTATACCATGTTTGGGATGGAATTGCAAGGGGTATTTGAGATTGAATCAATTTTTTGCATAGAAAAAGCCCGGCGGATCGAGTGTGGTCCGTCGGGCTTTTGTCATTTTCGGTGGAATCAGAACGCCCAGTTACCGTCCGCAAAGACAGCCACCCGCTCGCCGCTCTCGGTGATGGCGGTGACAGACAGATCCTCGGTGCCGATCATGAAGTCCACGTGGATCATGGACTCGTTGATGCCCATGGCGTGGAGCTGCTCCAGCGTGAACTGATTGTAATCCTTCACGCAGTTGGTAAAGCCGCGACCCAGAGCCAGATGACAGGCGGCATTCTCGTCGAAGAGGGTCTCGTAGAAGGTAATGCCGCTCTCTCGGATGGGGGAGGTGTAGGGCACCAGCGCGCACTCGCCCAGCATAGCGGCACCTGCGTCCATGGAGACCATCTGCCGCAACAGCTCTTCGCCCTTTTCGGCCTTGACCTCCACCACCTTGCCGCCCTCAAAGCGCACCGAGAAGTTTTCGATGAGCTGACCGCGGTAGGACAGGGGCAGGGAGGCCACCACCAGACCCTCGGCATAACCCGCCTTGGGGGAGGTGAAGATCTCCTCGGAGGGGATATTGGGGTTGAATTCCTCGCCCCCCAGCGTATGCTCGGAGCCGCCGCAGAAGATGCCCTCGGGGATCAGCTCCACGGTGAAGTCGGTGCCGTTTGCGGACTTATACTCCAGAGTCTTGATACGCAGGCTGTTGAGGTACTCGCAACGGCTGCGGAAGCTCTCGTTATGCGCCTTCCACTCGGCCACGGGGTCCAGGTCCTTCCCGTCCTTGTCGATGACGCGGGAGGTGAAGAGGATGGCGTTCCAGAGCTTCTCCACGGCAGTGGAGACACGGACACCGGGGAAAACCTTCTTCGCCCACGCCTCACCGGGAACCGCGGCGATGCACCACTTATACTTGTTGTCCATGGCATCCAGGAAGGGCTTGATAATGGGGAAACGAGCCTTGGCGGCCTTGGACATTTTCTCCTGATTGATGCCCTTCAGACCGTCGGGATCGTCGGACATGAGGTAGAGCATGGCGGGATTCTTGTCCAAGCGGTACTGGAGCTCGGCGCGCTCAATGTCATCCACGGCGGAGAGGGTCTTGAGGGTGCGGTAGCGGTAATGAAGCTTGGCGAGAGGCTGGTAGCTCCACTCCACGGTGACGCGGGAAGCCCCCATTTTATAGCAGGCCTCCACGCAGAGAGCCACGAACTCGGGCTGATCCAGAGATGCATGGATGATGACGGGGTCGCCCTTCTTGACGGCAACACCGCACTCAGCCAGCAGGCGGGCGTAATTCTTGAGAGTGGTCTTTTTCATGGTATTGTGTTCCTTTCGGGTTAGAGTATTTGGGTCTTACTTCAAAGCGCTTCCCTGCTTGTACTGGGAAAGCTGCTCTCGCTCCTGCATATTGAGCTTTTCCAGAATGGCCATCTTCTGGATCATGAGCTTGACGATCTTCTCCAGAGGAGAGTCGGGAGAGTAGTCGGCGGCGCAGACGTAGTTGATGCGGGCGTCCTCCACCAGAGGCTTGACGTGCTCGCGGTTGCCCTCGGGGTAGACGGCGATGGACTTACCGCCCCGCTCCTTGACCAGCTTCATACAGGGAATGTCGGTGAGTCCGTCCCCGATGTAGATCATGTTGTGGTAGGCGATGCGGCGGAGGGACTCGTCCTGCTGGCGGTTGAGGTTGTAGTCATCGGTAACGTCCAGCGTGCCCTTGGAAATGCGGTAGATGTACTGGGTCTTGAGGGTATAATTGATAGCCAGAGCAGGCCAGATGGCTTCGCCCTTCTCGTCGTACATATAGCGGCAGGCGTAGATGCGCTTGAAATACTTGGCGATGGGGGTGCCCTGAATGATCTCGTAGGTGCCCGAGGAGATGATGTAATGCTCGATCTCCACCCCCTGAGAGCGGCCGTACTCGTTGATGCGGTCGAACCACGTAAGAACTCCGTCGAACAGCTCCACGTGCTGACCGCAGGAGCGCAGGTATTCCTCGGTGAGGGGAATGCCCTTTTCCTTGCACTTTTTAATCATGACGAACATATAGGCGAGGATCTTCTCCACCTCGTGGGTAGCGGTGATGGCGGCGGCCTCCCCCCAGAAGGCACCCGAGGTCATGCCGAGGTTCTTGATGAAATCGTACTCCTGCATATCGGTGGTGCAGAGGGTCTTATCAAAATCGTAGAGGATGCCTATGCGGATGGTGTCCATTTTTTGACTCCTTTTTGTTCTTTGTTCGGGGCGCGCCGATCTTGGCGCGGGTCTGCCGTACCTTTTATTGTATCATATATTCCCGCAAAAATCAAGTCCTGTGGGGTAGAATCACGAAAAATCCCGCATTTTCGGCATTTATGACAAGAGAAAAAGCTCCGTTTCAGTGGGATTGACCCAGGTCGGCGGAGCTTTTGAATTTTGGGTGGACTTCAAATTTGGGTTTATCGGGCAGAGCCCGTCACGCGCCCCAAAGGGGCGCATATCGATCCGATTCGGGCAAGACCGAATCGGAATATCGAGTGCGTAGTGAAGCGAAGCACATATCGAACGCCGCAAGGCGTATATCGACTGTTTTTTGTGGATATGCACGAGCGGACGAGCCCGCCCGTGCTCGATATACCGCTCGGCGTAGGCCTTCGCGGTTCGATATGCCGCCGAAAGCGGCTCGATATGCGCCCGTAGGGCGCCAGAACTCACCGATAAACCCAAATTTGAAATCTCCAAAGCAAGGAGCACGTTATGTCATTTTCATCGGATATCCGCGACGAATTGGGACTGCTTCCCATCAAGCCTCTGTGCTGTCGCCGCGCTTACCTGTACGGTCTGATCTACGGCGCGAGGGTCGAGGGGGAGAGGGTCACGGCCACCTTTCCCATGGTGAAAAATGCCGCCTACCGTCCCCACGAGCAGGCCGTCAGCCTCATACACACGCTGTTTTCCCGTGAAGCGACGGTCATCTGCGAATCTCGCGGGGCGCACCGTTACGCTCACGTGAGCTTTGATTTCAAGGCCGCCGCCAAAAATCTCCGCGCCGTTGCCGAGCTACCCGAAGAGGAGGCGGAGTGCGAGACCCTGACCCGCTTCATGGGCTTGAAGTGCGATCATTGCGCCGCCCATTTTCTGCGGGGCGTATTCGTCGCCGACGGCACGGTCAATGATCCAGCCAAATCCTACCATTTGGAGATCAAGCTCCCCCCCGACGGGCGGGTGGAGCCTTTGCGCATTCTTCTGGCCGAGTCGGGCTACGAAGCGGGGCAGACCAACCGCGGAGGGGCTGCAGGGCTGTTCTTCAAGAGCGGCAACACCATTCAGGAGCTGCTGGCCTTTATGGGTGCCACCTCCTCGGTGTTCGATTTCTTCAACGCACAGATCGAGCGCTCCATCCGCAACGATGAGAACCGCGCCACCAACTGCGTTACCGAAAACATTAACCGCGCCATCCGCACGGGTGCGAAGCATCTGACCGCCATTCGGTATTTGGAGGATCACGAGCTCATCCCCGCCCTCCCCGAGGAGCTACAGTTCACCGCCCGCCTGCGGCTGAACAATCCCGATATTACCCTCGCAGAGCTGGCGGAGCTCCACTTCCCGCCCGTGTCCAAGTCGGGGGTGTACCATCGGCTGGAGAAGGTCATGGCGTTTTATGAGAAAAATTCAAAAATTTCCTCTGAAAAGCGGGAAGATTGAGGGAGGTCGGTTATGTCGGAAGCCTTATGGAATGATCTGGAAGCCCGCTGTCGGGATTGCCAAAATTGCCCTCTCGGCAAGACCCGCACCCATCTTGTCTTTGGTGTGGGCAACCGCGAGGCCGATCTCATGTTCGTAGGTGAAGCCCCCGGACAAGCCGAGGACGAGCAGGGGATCCCCTTTGTGGGAGCGGCAGGGCAGCTTTTGGATCGCTACCTCTACGCTGTGGACATTCCCCGCGAGTCGGTCTACATCGCCAACATTCTCAAATGCCGTCCGCCTCGCAACCGCGACCCGCTCCCCGAGGAGGAGGATGCCTGCATCGGGTATCTGCGGGAGCAGGTGAGGCTCATTCAGCCCAGGATCATTGTCTGTCTGGGGCGCATCTCAGCCATGCGGCTCATACGACCTGACTACCGCATCACCCGCGACCACGGGCAGTTTGTCCGCAAGGGCGGTATCCTCATGACCGCTGTCTACCACCCCGCCGCTCTCCTGCGGGACGCTTCCAAAAAGGAGGACATGCTTCTCGATATGGAGCGCATCAAGGAACAACTGGTTCTGTTCAATTCGTAATTCTTAATTCGTAATTACGGCTTTTACCGGCGGTTGGCTTTCTGCCCTTGTGTTTTGATTTTTCTTTCCCCTTGAAAGGATATTGACATGGATTTCTCCGCACTTCTCACCATCATTGCTACCCTGTTTCTGCTCATGGCCTGCGGGTTCTT
>JAZNUO010000343.1:0-5784 GCA_045592305.1 Eubacteriales bacterium
CACCGGCAAATGGGCACGCAGATCAGGCGAAAGGATCCGTAAGGAAAGTACCGTGGGTACTTTCCTTACGTGGCGCTCTTTTGGTACTTTTCTCTCGACAGGGAGAGAAAAGTACATAGAGTCTATCGCGCCGTTAAACCCCAATTTGAACGCAAAAAAGCAAAAAGACACCCGACGCATCCTCAGACGCATCGGGCATCAGACTTGAGACAAAAACTCGTACGCTACCTCGGCGGCCTCGACGTCGGGGCGGCAGGTCAGGGTATAGGCGGGGACGTCACGGACGGTCGCGCCGACCAGGGCGGCTAATTGATCCTGTCCCTCCTTGTCGGGAGGGAGCACCGTAGCCTCCAGAAGGCGGGCGGCGGTGTCGGCGGTGGAGGCGACCGCCACGCGGTTGGTGAGACCCTGCTCCAGAAAGCAGAGGGCTGTCAGGGGGCATTTGCGGTTGACCTGCTTCCCTTCCTTACCGCACCAAGGAGTCCCGTACGCCCAGAATCGACCGTCGGGGGCGCGGCGGATGAGGGGCTTGTCCCCGTTGATGACGGTGGCTCTGCCCTTGAAGTGGGATTGCCACAGGGCGGTGTGGGTGGACTTGCCTGCTCCCCGCTTGGCGGAGAAGGCGTAGCCTCGTCCGTCCATTTCCACCACGGCGGCATGGAGGAGGTAGACCCCGTACGCGGGCATTCTCTCGCAGATGCGGCGGTAGATGAGGTAGCTCTCGGCCTCGGGGAGGGTTATGGGGCGGCCGCAGGAGGCTTGGTAGGACTGCGTATCTGCCGTGGAGACCGCTACGCGAAAGGCGGGGACCGTGTCGGCGCACAGGTAATCCGCGCAAAGCTCGAACACGTAGTTATGGCGGTTGTCGATCTCAACGGTAACGTCGGCTATACGGATACGGAACATACCTTCCCTCCCTTCTTTCAGATACAAGCTGCCATACAAGATACTTTGTATCTCATTCAGCACACAAGGCGAACAGGGGAGCCGATGATCTCGGTGTCCTCCGTTCGCCTGTGTATACTATGGGGAGACCCCGAATTACATATACTGCTTCAGGTTCTCGCTGATGTCCTCGGGAGCGACCGAGACGGTGATGGTGACGTTGATATTGGCATCGCGGATGACCTTCTCCAGATCGGCGACGAACTTCTCAAGGTCTGCCAGGAACAGCGCCATGTCAGCCTTATCGTAGCCGAAGATCTTGCGGGTACCGTCGATGAACAGATCGGTCACGTCGCCGTTACCGGCCAGAATGCCCGCGACCATGCCGCCCAGAGCGACACCACCCTCGATGAGGTAATCATCTGTATTGACAAGGCGCACCTTGTAGCTGATCTCGTGACGGAGGGTAGCACCCTTCTCGATGCACACCACGTAGCCCTTGGAGGTCTCCAGAGCCTGGTTCACAGCCGCAATCAGGGCCTTGGTCTTACCGGTACCCTTAACGCCAACAAGCAATTTAATCATATCTATGTACTTCCTTTCTCTCTGCATCTCCCCCGCGCTTCGGGGAAAGACTTCCGCAGATTAGTTGTTAGAGTATTATACCATATTTCTTGCAAAATTGCAAGAGGTTTTGGACAGTTTTGTGTGAAAAATCACAACTTCTTTCTACACCAAAGCCCTCGGTTCCCCTCTGCTTGCGCTACTGCGCGGCAGGGCTTCTGCGGAGCGCGGCAGCCCTCACCTGCGGTCATACCCACGAAGCGTCCCTCGCGTCGTGGCAGCGGAGGGTTCATTTCCCTGCGGTTGTATACGCGGGCATCTTACAGTCTTGCCTCCAGAGCGGCCTTCATGTCCTCGTAGCCGGGCTTGCCGAGGAGGGCGAACATATTCTTCTTGTAGGCCTCCACACCGGGCTGGTTGAAGGGGTTGACACCCAGCATATAGCCAGAAATGGCGCAGGCCAGCTCGAAGAAGTAGAGGAGGTAGCCCAGAGAGTAGGCGGACTTATCGGCAAGCTCGATGAGAAGGTTGGGCACGCCGCCGTCCACGTGGGCGAGGAGGGTGGCCTGCATGGCGGTCTTTTTGACCTGATTCAGATCCATCCCCGACAGGAAGTTGAGACCGTCGATGTTGGCGGGATCGTGGGGGATGGGATACACCACGGGGCTTTCCTCCACCGAGACGACCGTCTCGAAGAGGTTGCGCATACCGTCCTGGATGTACTGACCCAGAGAATGGAGGTCGGTGGAGAAGATGACGGATGCGGGGAAGATACCGCGCTGATCCTTGCCCTCGCTCTCGCCGTAGAGCTGCTTCCACCACTCGTTGAGCATGGTCTGGTAGGGCTCGTAGCCAACCAGAATCTCGGTGGTCTTGCCCTTGCGGTAGAGGATGTTGCGGATGGCGGCGTACTTATAGCAATCGTTGGCGTTCAGGTCGGGGTTCTTGTAGGCCTCCATGGCGGCGGCGGCACCCTTCATGAGGCCGTCGATATCGATTCCCGCCACGGCGATGGGAAGCAGACCCACGGCGGTAAGCACCGAGAAGCGGCCGCCCACGTCGTCGGGCACCACGAAGGTCTCGTAGCCTGCCTCGTCGGAGAAGTGCTTCAGGGTACCGCGCGCCTTATCGGTGGTAACGAAGATGCGCTCACGGGCTCCCTCCACCCCGTACTTCTGCTCCAGCAGGGCGCGGAACACGCGGAAGGCCACGGCAGGCTCGGTGGTGGTTCCCGACTTGGAGATGACGTTGATACAGACGTCCCTGCCCTCGCAGATCTTGAGCAACTCGTCGATGGCGAAGGCGGAGATGTTGTTGCCCGCGTAGTAGATGTCGGGGGTATCCTTTTTGGTGTTGTTGTAGAGGGGGGACTTGACGAACTCGATGACGGCGCGGGCACCGAGGTAGGAGCCGCCGATACCGATGGCGATGAATACGTCGCAGGACTTCTGAATCTTCGCGGCGGCGGCCTTGATGCAGGCGAACTCCTCCTTATCGTAATCCACGGGGAGGGTGGTCCAGCCGAGGAAATCCTTCCCTGCACCCGTACGGGACACGAGAAGCTCGTGGGCGGCGCCTACCTGAGGCTGGACGTTGGTCAGCTCCTCGGCCGACACGAAGGAAGAAAGGTAATTGGCGTTGAGACGAACGGACATGGGTTTATACCTACCTTATCGTTATTTTTTCGGTTTATTATACACCATTCGGTGTGTTTTTTCAAGGGGGTGGGACGCAGAATCCCGGAAATTCACCCGACAGAAGCCGTCGGGGACGGTCGGGGGATGGGGGCGTGTGCGGACCGTCGGGGACGCCGGTCCCTACAAGGATTCGCTTCCCGCCTCCTCAATTACGAATTACGAATTACTTCAGCGGCTGTGGGACGACCTGCACCTTCAGCACGTCTGTGGTGCCGCTCTCACCCGTACCGCCCGCCGTGACCACCACGCGGTCGCCCGCCTTGACGTAGCCGTATCTCTTGGCGCAATCCACGGCATGGGTGACGAGGACGTTGGTGTCGGGCTGGTAGATGGCGTGGATGGGGTAGACACCCCAGCAGAGCGCAAGCTGGTTGTAGGTCTTCTCGTCGGGGGTGGCGGCCACGATGGGCTCCACAGGGCGGAACTTGGAGAGGTGCTGGGCAGTGTAGCCCGAGCGAGTCACCGTCAGGATGGCGGCGGCACCGAGGTCGCGGGCGGTGGTGCAGGCCGCGTCGCAGATGGCATCGGTGGCATCCCCCGTGTATCTCTCGTGACCCGCGATGGCGCGGTAGGCACCGATCTCAAAGGCATCCTTCTCGGCTTGAGCGGCGATGCGACCCATGACCTTGACCACGCGGGCGGGGTGGTCGCCCATGGCGGTCTCCCCTGACAGCATGACGGCGGAGGTACCGTCGAACACGGCGTTGGCCACGTCGGTGATCTCGGCTCTGGTGGGGGTGGTGTTGTGGATCATGGATTCCAGCATCTGGGTGGCGGTAATGACCATCTTACCCGACTGGTAGCAACGGCGGATGAAGCGCTTTTGCAGACCCGGGAGGCGTTCGTAGTCCACCTCCACGCCCATGTCTCCGCGGGCGACCATGATGCCGTTGGCGGCATCCAGAATGGACTCGAAGTTTTCGATGCCCTCGGCGTTCTCGATCTTGGCAAGGATACGGATGTTGTGACCGCCGTAGTAGTCGAGGTAATTCCGCATGGCGATGACATCCTCGGCGGTGCGGACGAAGGAGGCGGCGATGTAGTCCACGTCCATCTCCACGCCGAAGCGAAGGTCGGCCATGTCCTGCTCGGAGAGGTAGGGGATGTCCAGATGAACATTCGGGATGTTCACGCCCTTGCGGTTTGTGACTTCGCCCCCGATAACCACCACGCAGGTCACGTCGGTTTCGGTGAGATCGGTGACACGAAGCTCCAGCCGTCCGTCGTCGATCAGCACGCGGTCCCCCGTCTTGAGCTGGGCGGGGAGGTCGGCGTAGGACACCGACACGCGGGTGTCGTCCCCCTCCACCTCCTCGGTGGTAAGGGTGAAGGAAGCCCCCTCTCGAAGGGTGGCGGTGCCGTTCTTGAAGGTGCGGAGGCGCACCTCGGGACCCTTGGTATCCAGCATGACGGCGGCGGGGACACCCAGCTTTTCGCGGGCGCGGCGGAAGGTCTCGATCATTTCCCTGTGGTACTCGTGGTCGCCGTGGGAGAAGTTGAGTCGGGCGACGTTCATGCCCGCCTTGAGCATGTCGATCATGACCTTCTCGGTGCGGGAGGCGGGACCTAAGGTACAGACGATTTTGGTTTTCAGCATATCCGGACTCCTTTGGAGCAGTATTTCGGTTTATATTATACCACATTTTTGGGGATTTGTATATAGGCAACGCAATATTTTGCGTATTTTTCAAGAGCTTTGTCCGAAATGAGAGACGTTTCAGCCGCTCCGTCCCGAGGGCGGTGAGCGCAAGAGCCGCTCCTGCACGGAAGCGGCTCTTTGGGGGGAGTCATAGGAACTCCCTTATCGGATCTGCACGAAGCCCAGCTTTTTCTTCACCTTGGACAGGGTTCTTCCGGCTACGTACGCGGCCTCCTCGGCACCCTTCTTCATCTGAGCCTCAAGCTGAGCCTTGTCGGACATATAGCACTTGAATTTCTCCTGCACGGGGGAGAGCGCATCGGCACAGACCTCGCCTACCGCCATTTTGAAGTCGCCGTAGCCACGCCCCTCGAACTCCCGCTCGATCTCGTCGAGGGTCTTGCCCGTAAAGACCGAGTAGATGGTCATGAGGTTATTGATTCCGTCCTTGCCCTCGGCGTACTTGACACAGGTATCCGAGTCGGTGACGGCGCGCTTGAACTTGCGGATGATGGTGTCGCGGTCATCCAGAATGTAGACCACGGCGTTGGTGTTCTCGTCGGACTTGCTCATCTTCTTGGTGGGATCGGCGAGGGACATGATCTTCGCGCCGCTCTTGGCCATGACGGGCTCGGGGATGGTGAAGGTGTCGGGGTAGAGCTGATTGAAGCGGGTGGCGATGTCGCGGCAGAGCTCCACGTGCTGCTTCTGGTCAATGCCCACGGGGACCACATCGGTCTGGTAGAGCAGGATGTCGGCGGCCATGAGGACGGGGTAGGTGAAAAGCCCCGCGTTGATGTTGTCAGCGTGCTTCTGGGACTTATCCTTGAACTGGGTCATGCGGGACAGCTCGCCAAAGCCCGTGAAGCAGTTGAGGAGCCATGCCAGCTCGGCGTGCTCCTTGACGTGGGACTGGACGTAGAGGGTGTTCTTCTCGGGATCCAGACCGCAGGCCATGTAGAGGGCGAGGGTTTCGTAGGTGCGGCGGCGGAGGTCGGC
>JAZNUO010000344.1:0-4954 GCA_045592305.1 Eubacteriales bacterium
CATCGTAAGCGCTGCAGAGGAACGCAAGAACGACACGGTCCGCTCCGAGCGAAGGCTCGATAACGTAAGGAACATAACGCTCGTTCTTTGTGTCATCGAAATAGGAAAGATCTTCGCCGGATACATTGATATGCTGCGTAAGGTCGTAATCGGTTCTGTCCGCAATGCCCCAGAGCTCGCCCCAGCCGAAGGGGAACAGGAACTCGATGTCGGTGGTGCCCTTGGAGTAGAAGCACAGCTCCTCGGGGCTGTGGTCGCGCAGACGCAGGTTCTCGCGGCGCATACCCAGATCGTAGAGCCACTGCTCGCAGAAGGATCTCCAGTAGTGGAACCACTCCAGATCAGTCCCGGGCTTGCAGAAGAATTCCAGCTCCATCTGCTCGAACTCACGGGTACGGAACACGAAGTTACCGGGGGTGATCTCGTTACGGAAGGACTTGCCGATCTGACCCACGCCGAAGGGCATCTTGCGGCGGGTGGAGCGGGCGACGTTCTTGAACTGAACGAAGATACCCTGCGCGGTCTCGGGGCGCAGATACACGGTGTTGGAGGAATCCTCGGTGACACCGATGAAGGTCTTGAACATGAGATTGAACTTACGGATGGAGGTGAAGTCACCGCTGCCGCAGGAGGGGCAGACGATATGCTTTTCCTTGATGTAGGCCATCATCTCGTCGTCGGTCCAGCCGGCGGGGTTGTCCTCCAGACCGCCCGCGAATGCGTAGTCCTCGATGAGCTTGTCGGCTCTGTGGCGGGTGCGGCAGACCTTACAGTCCATGAGGGGATCCGAGAAGCCGCCGAGATGACCCGAGGCCACCCAAGTCTGGGGGTTCATGATGATGGAGGAGTCCAGGCCCACGTTGTAGCGGCACTCCTGCACAAACTTCTTCCACCAGGCGCGCTTGACGTTGTTCTTGAACTCAACCCCCAGAGGGCCGTAGTCCCAGGAGTTGGCGAGACCGCCGTAGATCTCGGAGCCGGGGAAGATGAAGCCGCGGTTCTTACACAGCGCGACGATCTTGTCCATAGTCTTTGCGGAATTATCCATGATTCTATATTACCTTTCTGCTTGTATCAAAAATCAAGTAATATTGTACCACACCAAAATGGATTTGTCAAGGGTAAAACGGGAAATTCTTCCCTCGCCGCGATCGGCGGGGTCAGGGGGCAGGGCGGTCGGGGCGAGGTCGGTGCGACGATCCGAAAAAGTCCGCCTTACCCGTTCAGCTTACCCCTCGGTCTGACGGGCAAACTTGTCGTTGTACTGCTCAATGCACATCCGGATGATCTCCTCGGCCTCCTGACGGTCAAAGAGCTCCTTGACGGCGGTCTGCTTGTTCTCAAGCTGCTTGTAGACCGTGAAGAAGTGCATGATTTCGTCGAAGATGTGGGAGGGGAGCTCGTCGATGGACCTGATGCCGTGGTAGGTGGGATCCGAAAAGGGAACCGCGATGATCTTGTCATCCAGCTTGCCGCCGTCGTACATCCGCATACAGCCGATGGGGTAGACCTGCACCAGGGTCATGGGGTAGATGGGCTCGGCGCAGAGCACCAGCACGTCCAAAGGGTCGCCGTCGTCGGCGTAGGTGCGGGGGATGAAGCCGTAGTTGGCGGGGTAGTGAGTAGCGGTGTACAGCACGCGATCCAGACGGCACATACCGCTTTTCTTGTCCAGCTCGTATTTGCAGGACGAGCCCTTGGGGATCTCGATGACGGCGGTAAAGTCCGTAGGGGTGATCTCGGCGGGGTCGATGTCGTGCCAGATGTTCATAGGAGCCTCCTTGCGTAAATAATTGGTTTTGCATTGGAAAAACGAAGATAAAAAGATACAAGATACGAAGATACAAGATACGGATCAGGACTTCAGGTCCTCGGTCTTGTAGGCGAAGTAGCCCTCGTATTCGTAGCTGTGGTCGACACCCTTCAGAAAGGTCTGTCGGTCGTCCACCTTGTCGGTCAGGGCGTTTTTGAGCAGATATTTGATCTCAATGTCGCGGACGGGACTGCGCTCCATGGCCAGAAGGTAATCCTCCTTATTCACGAGGCTCCAGTCCACCACCACGCCCAGCTCGGTTTTCAGGATGTGATCCAGCCAGATACGGGTGGCTCGTCCGTTGCCCTCGCGGAAGGGGTGGGCGATGTTCATTTCCACGTACTTCTCCACGATCTCGTCAAAGGTTTTCTGGGGCATTTTCTCAATGCTATCCAAGGCCGCGCCGAGGTACATGAGGGGGGCGAAGCGGAAATTGCCCTTGGACATATTGACGGTGCGGAGCTTGCCCGCAAATTCGTAAATATCCGAGAACAGATGGGCGTGGATACGGCAGAGGGTACCGAAGGTGCCGGCGGGAAGGGAAGCCAGCAAGCCCGACTCAAACAGCTCTACGGCGCGGGTCTTGCTGATGCGTTCTTCTTCCTTGGCCAGAGTGGCGAAATCGGTGATTCCGAGTTTGTTTTCGAGGGGCATGGGGTACTCCTTTCCGGCGGTAGTGTGGCATACTTGGCGGTATAGGTGCAACGGGGGTGTTGCTCCCTACGGGGAGATTGATCATTTCACGTAATCAAACTCAAACTCATAAATGGAAACCGTATCGCCGTCCTGACAGCCCTTTGCCTCCAGCATCTCGAAGATTCCGCTGTTCTGGAGGACTCTCTGGAAGTAGTTGAGGGACTCGTAATCGTCGAAGTTGATGCGGCCCATGAGGTTGTAGATCCAGTCGCCCTCCACGAAGAAGGTGCGGTTCTCCTGACGGATGACAGTGTCCTTGACACCTGCGCCCGCGATGTCGGACAGAAGCGCCTCGCCCTCGTCCACCTCGCTCTCGTAGACCGTGATGGGGGGAAGCAGCTTCAGCCGCTCGGAGACGCGGAAGATCATGTCCTGAATGCCCTCCCCCGTGGCGGCGGAGACGTAGATCATCTCCCACTCGTTTGCGTCCACGAAGTCCTCGAAGGCCTGCACGTCCACCGCCTCCTCGTCCAGCGCGTCGCACTTGTTGGCGATGATGATCTGGGGGCGCTTTGCCAGCTCGGGACTGTACTTTTCCAGCTCGGAGTTGATGTTTTTGACATCCTCGATGGGATCTCTGCCCTCAAAGCAGGAGATGTCCACCACGTGGAGCAGCAGGCGGCAGCGGTCGATGTGGCGGAGGAAATCGTGACCCAGACCCGCGCCCTCGGCGGCACCGTCAATGAGTCCGGGAATATCGGCGGTCACGAAGCCGTCACCCCCCGCCACCTGTACCACGCCCAGGTTGGGGGAGAGGGTGGTGAAGTGGTAGTCGGCGATCTTGGGTCGCGCCGCGCTGATGCGGGAGAGCAGGGAGGACTTGCCCACGCTGGGGTAGCCGATGAGCCCCACGTCGGCGATCATTTTCAGCTCCATGAGGACCTCCCGCTCCTCGCCGCGGGTTCCGTTCTTGGCGAACTGGGGAGCCTGGCGGGTGGCGGTGGCGAAGTGGCGGTTGCCCCAGCCCCCTCGGCCGCCGCGGCAGCAGATGTAGTCCGCGCCGCCGTTCTCGGACATATCGTGGATGACCTTGCCTGTGGCGGCATCCTTGATGACCGTACCCTCGGGCACAGGGAGGATCAGATCCTCGGCATTCGCGCCGTGGAACTTCTCGGGCATACCGTTACCCCCGTTCTGGGCGGTAAAGTGATGCTTGTAGCGGTAAGCCAGCAGGGTGTTGGTGCCCTTGTCCACGCGGAAGACGATATTACCGCCGTTACCGCCGTCCCCGCCGCTGGGGCCGCCGTGGGAGATATACTTCTCGCGGTGGAAGGCAATGGCACCGTTGCCGCCGTTGCCGGCCTTGAGATAGACTTTTACGTGGTCGAAGAATTGCATATGGTTTCTCCTTTCGTGGGAGGATTGAAAAAAGTGAGGATTTCCTATCGGGTAACGGTAGGAAAAAGGTTGATCGGTATACCTTCCCCTCGGGGGAAGGGGGACCGCGAAGCGGTGGATGAGGGTCCCCCTTGGGTTGCCTCTCTCTACCGGGCAGACGATCACTTCAGATCCGATGCTTTCATACCTAAATACCGCAGAATGTCTTCACAAACGGCAGAAAAGTTTCGGTTAATATCCCGATTTGAATAACGCAAGACTGTTACCCCCATAGCCCAAAAGAACTGATCCCGCTCGTCATCGGCCACTCGATTTTCGGGTAACTTGTGTTGAGAACCGTCTATTTCGATTACAAGATTGTGGCTGTGGATATAGAAATCCACGATATAATGACCAATGCTTTTTTGGCGGTTTACGGTGATGGGGAGACGCTTCAGGAATTGATACCAGAGCATCTTTTCTTCGGGGGTCATATTCTTGCGGAGCTTTTGGGCGTTGGGTACGTTTTTGGAATTGTGATACAGTGGCATTGATTTACTTAGTTCTGTGTGTCGCGTTGCTGTCTGACGAAAGAGAGTGGAATCGGGAAGGGGGACCCTCATCCACCGCTTCGCGGTCCCCCTTCCCCCGAGGGGAAGGTATCGCGGGGGGCGTTGCGGTGATTATGGGGTGTCTCTGCGGAGAAAGAGATCACTCCTCAAAATCCCCGCCGTCGCTATCCTTTTCCTTCTTATCCTTCTTCCCCCTCACGTTGATCTCGGGATCGTCGCCTCTCTGCTTGATGATCATTTTGATGGGCGTACCCTTGAAGCCGTAGGTCTCCCGCAGGCAGTTTTCAATATACCGCTGGTAGGAGAAATGGAACAGCTCGGCCATATTGCAGAACAGGACGAAGGTGGGGGGAGCCACCTGAGTCTGGGTCATATAGTAGATCTTGAGTCGCGTGCCCTTGTCCGTGGGGGGCTGGACCCGCATCATGGCCTCGCCCAGCACGTCGTTGAGCGCGCCCGTAGTCACCCGCAGGTGGGACTGCTCGTAAACCGACAGGATCAGGTCGTACAGACCGTCGATGCGCTGACCCGTCTTGGCGGAAACAAAGGTGATGGG
>JAZNUO010000345.1:0-1776 GCA_045592305.1 Eubacteriales bacterium
GGGTCAGGCTGCCGCCGTTTTCGGCGGTGGTATCCGAGGGGTCTGTACGGTGGGGGTGCTTGCCGCGGTCACAGGAGGTCAGTCCCGCTGAGCCCAGCAGGAGGAACGCCAGCAAAATCGCGGCGGCGCGGGTGGGGGCTTTGTTGAGGTGTTTCACGGCAGAGCCTACCTTTCCACATAATTATTCGATTCATTATAGCATACCAAGGCTGTTCTTTTGGTGACAAAATTGAAAACATTTTGGGAAAAGGGGAATTTTTCATGAAAAATCCGTCATTTGAATTGACTTTTTTGGAAAAATGTCTTATAATGATAGTGGCATCCTTTGCCAATACCGAAGGGGCTCGATATGCGTCCTTGCGGGTGCGAGAACCCCCACCCCAAATCCCCATTTCCCCTCATACTTCCCCGCCCCCCCGCATAGGATATACCAATTATCCATACGGAGGTCACGGGTATGTTCATTTACTCCTTCAAAGCCAGCAGCA
Source organism: Eubacteriales bacterium (assembly GCA_045592305.1). Classification (GTDB taxonomy): domain Bacteria; phylum Bacillota; class Clostridia; order Oscillospirales; family CAG-272; genus CAMEON01. The sequence continues at coordinate 489 of JAZNUO010000345.1, forward strand.
TCAAATTTTTTGGCATCCTCTGCGTTGCCCTCGCCGCCCTCATCACCCTCATCGCCTTTGTACCCGCCTACGCGGGAGACGATACCCCCGGGCAGAATGGCGGGGTAGCGGTAGGCGCGCCCGAGGTTGAGTCGGGGGTGACGGTGTCGGTGCGCTACGACAAGGTCAAGACCGCCGATGACGCGGCGCAGTTCCTCTCCCAGTTCGGGTGGGTGGTGGATGCGGGGTCGGTGGAGACCAAGGACGTCACCATTCCCGCCGAGTTTGACAAGGTCTTCGCAGGCTACAACGAGCTACAGAAGGCTCAGGGGCTGGATCTGTCCAAGTACAAGAAAAAGACCGTCACCCGCCACACCTTTACGGTGACAGACTACGAGGGCTATGAGGGGACCGTGTACGCTAACGTGCTGGTCTACAGAGGACGCGTCATCGGCGGAGACATCTGCTCAGCGGATGTTAACGGGTTCATTCATGGGTTTGAAAAGCCCGCCGAGGAGTGAGAAATTGGGGCTTAACGGGCAGGGGTTTCACCCCTGCACCCCACCAAAGGGACTTTTGGAAAAGTCCCTTTGGAATCTTCAAAACCTTTAACAAATTATTGATAAATAATGCTTTTTTAAGAGTTCTTGAAGGGTGTCCAGAGGGAAACTTCTTTCAAGAAGTTTCCCTCTGGCGCATCCCTATAAACCCCAATTTGAAAATCCAAATTTTCCAAGGATCGGAGAAAATATATGACTGACCAAAAAGAACTGTACGCCCGCCTCATGGCCTCGGCCGCGGCGGCGCGGGAATACTCCTACTCCCCCTACTCGGGCTACCGCGTAGGGGCGGCTCTGCTGGGTGCGGACGGACGTATCTACACGGGCTGTAACGTGGAGAACGCGGGCTACACCCCCACCAACTGCGCCGAGCGGACGGCGGTCTTTAAGGCGGTCAGCGAGGGAACGCGGGAGTTTACCGCCATCGCCGTGGCGGGAGGCTCGGGGGAAACTCTTGATCCCGCCTGCACCCCTTGCGGGGTGTGCCGACAGGTACTGGCGGAGTTCTGCTCCCCCGATATGCCCGTGATTCTGGGCACCCCCGAGGAGCTGCGGGTGCTGACGCTGGGGGAGCTTCTGCCCTTTGCGTTTACAAAAAAGAATTTGTAAAATTGGGGTTTATGGGGGAGGCGAGGAGAACGCCAAAGGGAAACTTCTTGCAAGAAGTTTCCCTCTGGACTCCCTTCAAGAACCTTCAAAAAGGTATTATTTATCAATGTTTTTTAAGATTTTTGGAGATTCCAAAGAAC
>JAZNUO010000346.1:0-1771 GCA_045592305.1 Eubacteriales bacterium
GAGGGCATCCTTGACCCCGAGGATCCCGACCTCCCCGCCGAGGAGGATCACACCGACAACGATAACGATGGAGAGTGCGACGAATGCGGCATTTCGGTGGTCATTGTGCTGGATCTCTTCGCCATCAATGACCTCCACGGCAAGTTCTGCGACTCCGACGCTCAGGTGGGGGTGGACGAGCTGACCACCTACCTGAAAAACGCCTACGAAAACGAGGATCACGTCATCCTCCTCTCCTCGGGAGATATGTGGCAGGGAAGCTCGGAGTCCAACCTCACCAAGGGCTACATCATCACCGAGTGGATGAACCACCTGGACTTCGCCGCCATGACCCTCGGCAATCACGAGTACGATTGGGGCGAAGCGTGGATTCAGAACAACGCCACCCTGGCGGGCTTCCCCTTCCTCGCTATCAACGTCTATGACCGCGACACGAACGAGCGGGTCTCCTACTGCCAGTCCTCTGTCCTGGTCCAGCGCGGCGGTGCCCGTATCGGCATCATCGGTGCCATGGGTGACTGCTACTCCTCCATCTCGGGGGAGATGTCGGGCGGCATCTACTTCAAAACAGGGAACGACCTCACCAATCTGGTGAAGGCCGAGTCCCAAAAGCTCCGCGAGGCGGGAGCCGACTTCATCATCTACTCCGTCCACGACGGCTACGGCTCCTCCAGCTCGGGTAGCATCAGCGACTCCGCCCTGTCCTCCTATTATGCTCCCGTTCTCTCCGAGGGCTACGTGGACATCGTCTTCGAGGGCCACTCCCACCAGCGCTACGTCCTCACCGACAGCAAGGGGGTCTACCACCTCCAAGGGGGCGGCGACAACAAGGGCATCACCCACGCCGAGGCCACCGTCAACTTCGCCAACGGGCAGAGCAAGGTGAACACCGCCGAGCTGATCTACTCCGCCTCCTACGCGGGGCTCCCCGACGATCCCGTCGTGGATACTCTCATGGAAAAGTACAAGGATCAGGTCTCGGTGGGCGGCGAGGTGTTGGGCTACAACGATGCCTACCGCTCGGGAGACTACCTCCGTCAGCTTGTGGCCGACCTCTACGCCAAGGTGGGGGAGGAGGCCTTCCCCGACTACGACGTGGTGCTGGGCGGCGGCTTCCTGTCGGTGAGAAGCCCCTACAATCTGGCGGCGGGGGATGTCACCTACTCCCAGCTCCAGATGCTCATGCCCTTCGACAATACCCTCGTCCTCTGCTCGGTCAAGGGCTCTGACCTCAAAAGGAAATTCATCAACGCCTCCAACAGCAATTACTTCATCGCCTACACCGACTACGGACGCTCCCTGAACGGAAAGATCGACAACAACGCTACCTATTATATCGTGGTGGACACCTACACCTCCACCTACGGCCCCAACAAGCTCACCGAGATCGCCCGCTACAAGGAGGGGGTCTACGCCCGCGACCTGCTGGCCGACTATGTCCGCGCAGGAGGACTCTGCGCCCCGTCAAGAAGTACGTGGCCGACGGGGAAACCACCGTCGAGCTGATGCGGGCGCGGCTCATGGAAACGGAATAAACACCGACCCACACGGAGAAAAGCTCCGTGTGGGCTTTCCTTATGCGGCTTTTTTCAAATTTGGGTTTATCGGGGAGGCGAGGGAGCGACCGGGGGAAAACTTCTTGAAAGAAGTTTTCCCCCGAACCCCCTTTCAAGAACTTTCAAAAAAGCATTATTTATCAATGATTTATTGAAAGTTTTGAAGATTCCAAAGGGACTCTCTAATTTGACTTTACGGCAAATTTGTTACGGTG
>JAZNUO010000347.1:0-3380 GCA_045592305.1 Eubacteriales bacterium
CCCCGTCAACCGCGGCGGCGCGGACGTGGGCGCTATCAAGCGCACCATTGAGATGCTGAAGCAGGGTGTCTGCGTGGGTATGTTCCCCCAAGGCCACCGCTACAATGGGGTAGACCCCCGTACCACCCCCCTCAAGACAGGGGCGGCCATGATCGCCCTGAAGGCGGGCGTGCCCGTGCTCCCCGTGTTCGTCAAGGTCAAGAACAACCGCCATCGCATCTTCTGCAAGAAGGAGCTCATCATCGGAAAGCCCATCTCCATTGAGGAAATGAACTACAACCCCGAGGCTCCCGGGGAGTACCAGAGAGTCGCGGACTACCTCTTTGAGAGGGTCTGCGAGCTGGGGGACTGATCCGCTATGGATATCCAAGCCTATCTGAACCGCTTGATCGGCGGGCTGACCCATACCTTCGGTGACCGCCTGCTCTACGTGGGATTGCAGGGAAGCTACCTGCGGGGTGAGGCCACCGAGACCAGCGATATTGACGTGATGATTATTTTCGATCAGATCGATGCCTCCACGCTGGATACTTACCGTGAGCTATTGATCTCGGTGGGGGACTACGACCGCTCCTGCGGCTTTGTTTGTAGTCGGGAAGATATGGCGGCGTGGAACACCCCGGAGGTGTGCCATCTGCTCCATACCACACGGGATCTCTACGGCCGTCTGGCTGATTTCGTGCCCGCCTATACTCGGGAGGACGTGATCCAATACGTCAAGGTCAGCGTCGGGAACCTCTACCACGAGCTGTGCCATCGGTATATCCACGCCTCCCGCGAAACGAATCAAAGCCATCTGCCCATGACCTGTAAGGCGGTGTTCTTCATTCTGCAGAATGTCCACTACCTGAAAACGGGGAGCTTCGTAGCCACCAAAAAGGAGCTTTTGGAGGCACTGGAGGGGGATGATCGGGAGATCCTGGCCCTGTCCCTGCGGCTTTCGGAGGGGGAATCCCTGGATTTCGACAATGCCTTCGCGGGGCTTCTGCGCTGGTGCCAAGGGACTCTGACCCAATGGAGCCAATGAAGGAAAGCACCCACCGAAACCCAATAAGGAGTACACCATGAGCCATACACCCACCGTCATCGTCGCCAAAAACGCCGGCTTCTGCTTCGGTGTCGCCCGCGCTACCAAGGCCGTGGAGACCGAAATGAAAAGCCACCCCGCGGGGGAGCGCATCTTCACCCTGGGTCGCCTCATCCACAACGAGATCTATAACCGACGGCTGGCCGAGGGAGGCGTGACCGTCATCTCCACCGAGGACGTGGAGCGTCTGACCGCCGAGGCTACCCCCGATGCCCCCGTCAAGGTCTTTGTCCGCGCCCACGGCATGACCAAGGAGACCGAAGCTCTGCTGACCGCCTGCGCCGCCAAAAACCCCGCCTTTTCCTTCGTGGATTGCACCTGCTCCTTCGTCAAGAAGATCCACCGCATCAGCAAGGAGCACAACGAGGCGAATCTGACCGCCCGCCGCGAGACGGGGAAGGATGACCGTATCCTCGCGGTGCTGGGCTCCGCCGATCATCCCGAGGTGGTGGGCTTTCTCAGCCGTTTTGAGGGGAGGAAGGTGGTTTTCGGTAACGCCGCCGAGTTCGAGGCGTTGCTGCTGAACGGAACCATCCCCACCGACGGTTCCGTAACCCCCGTTTTGGTGGCGCAAACCACCCAGAATATTACCGAATGGGAAAAGACAAAAAAAATTTACAATTTAAACTTTTCCCGTCCATATATTTATGATACAATTTGCAGTATTACGGACTCCAGGCAGACCGAGGCCGCCGAGCTTGCACGCAAATGCGATCACGTCGTTGTGATCGGAGGCAGAGACAGTTCAAACTCCGCCAAGCTCTATTCGATCTGTAAGAGCATTTGCGCTGACACCGTGTGGGTGGAGCGCGCCGAGGAGCTGCCCCATAAGAGTCCTCCCTATCAGCGCATAGGGATCGTGGCAGGAGCTTCAACTCCCCACGACATTATAGAGGAGGTAACAAACAAAATGAGCGAGATCCAGAACGAAAACTTCGCGGAACTGCTTGAGGAATCCCTCAAGACATTAAATACAGGAGACACTGTAACCGGTATCGTCACCAGCATCAGCGCGGGTGAGATCCAGCTTGACCTCGGTGCCAAAGTCACCGGCGTTATCAAGCAGGAGCAGATCACCGATGATCCTTCCGCAAAACTCAGCGAGATGTTCAAAATCGGAGATGAGGTGGAGGCATTCGTGATCCGTGTCAGCGACCGCGACGGCTTCGCTGAGCTCTCCAAGAAGCGTGTTGATTCCGACAAGAACTGGCAGGGCATCGTCGCCGCTTACGAGGCAGGCGAGAACCTGGAGGGTAAGGTCATTTCGGTCAACAAGGGCGGCGTCGAGGCCATTGTCCGCGACAACCGCGTATTCATTCCCGCAGCCCACACCGGTATTCCCCGTGAGGGCGATCTGTCCACTCTGGTCGGTCAGACCGTGACCCTCCGTATTCTGGAGGTCGGCGACCGCAAGAGAGCCAAGGGCTCCATCCGTCTGGTTCTCCGTGACCAGAAGCGCGCTCAGGAGAAGGCCTTCTGGGAGGAGATCGAGGAGGGCAAGATCTATACCGGTACCGTCAAGTCCATGACCAGCTACGGTGCGTTCGTGGATTTGGGCGGCGTGGACGGTATGGTTCACTGCTCCGAGCTGTCCTGGAAGCGCATCAAGTCTCCCGCCGAGGTTCTGAACATTGGCGACGAGATCACCGTGTTCGTCAAGAGCTACGATGCCGAGAAGAAGCGCATTTCTCTGGGCTACAAGACCGAGGCTACCAATCCTTGGTTCATCTTCACCCACCAGTACGCCGTCGGTGACACCGCCGCTGTCAAGATCGTCAGCCTGATGCCCTTCGGCGCATTCGCTGAGATCGTGGACGGTGTGGACGGTCTGATCCATATTTCCCAGATCGCTGACCACAAGATCGGCAAGCCCGCCGACGTTCTCGAGGTCGGTCAGGTCGTGGATGCCAGGATCATCGACATCGACAACGACAAGCAGAAGGTCAGCCTGTCCATCCGCGCTCTGCTGGAGGAGGCTAAGGCTGCCGAGGAGGCCGCTCCCGTGGAGGAGACCCCCGCTGAGGACGCTGTGGTCTACACCACCGAGGAGTAATCCCGAACATCCGCAAATCAAAGGACGCATCCGTTTTGGGTGCGTCCTTTTTGTGATGAGAAGGGGGAAATTTCAAATTTGAGTATAGCTGTTCAGCCGACCTTCAAATTTGGGTTTATCGGCGCGATAGACTCTATGTACTTTTCTCTCCCTGTCGAGAGAAAAGTACCAAAAGAGCGCCACGTAAGGAAAGTACCCACGGTACTTTCCTTACGGATCCTTTCGCCTGATCTGCGTGCC
>JAZNUO010000348.1:0-4262 GCA_045592305.1 Eubacteriales bacterium
CGAATATGCGGCAGAACGGGAGCTGTATATTTGGCTTCGTTTCCACAACAAGAAAACCGCTTGGAACAAGAATCCTCCCGTGGATGCCGAGTATGCCGCCACGGTGAAGGCGCACGGGCGGTTGGGAATCTGGCTGATCGATGATCCCGCGGAGATGCCTGCGGTGAGTGAGTTTGCGCCCTATGTGGTGGAGACCAACGGCGGGGTGAGGCCGGAATAAAGATACAAGATACGAGATACAAGATACGATACAAGATACGAGTAGGAAATACATGCCATGAAAAGAACCCGGATTTCCATTGACACAACGCTTTTCCCTGCTGAATATCATTCGATTCTGACGGGGGCGGCGGTCTATGACAGCTCCTGCTCGCCCGAGGCGCGGGTGTACTACATCGACCGAGACGGAGGGTACTATCTGAAGGCGCAGCCCGTGGCGGTGGGGTCTCTGCGGCTTGAGGCCGAGAAAGCCCGCTTTTTCCATGAGAAGGGGCTGGGCGCGGAGGTGCTTTCCTACGCCACCGTGGGGGATCGCGACTGGCTTCTGACCCGCCGTGTGGCGGGGGAGGACTGCACCCACGCCGAGTATCTGTCCCAGCCTGAACGGTTGGTCGACCTGTGGGCGGAGATTTTGCGCCGCCTTCACGAGCTTCCCGTAGACGGCTGTCCCGCCCCCGATTATCTGGACAGGTATCTGGCCTTGGCGGAGAACAATTACCGCACGGGCAACTACGATTCCTCCCATTTCCCCGACAGCTTCGGCTATGCCTCGGCCGAGGAGGCGTGGGGGGTACTGTCCGAGGGCAAGCACCTGCTCCGCGCCGACACCCTGATCCACGGGGACTACTGTCTCCCCAACGTTCTTTTGGACGGGTGGCGGTTCTCGGGGTTTATTGACCTTGGGAACAGCGGTGTGGCGGATCGGCACATCGACCTGTTCTGGGGGGCGTGGACGCTGGGGTTCAATCTGCACACCGATGCGTACCAAAGGCGGTTCTTTGACGCTTACGGACGGGATCGGGTGGATGAGGAATTGATCCGCGTGGTGGCGGCGGCGGAAGTGTTTGGGTAAATGCAAAATGCAAAATGCAAAATGCAAAATCAAGAACGAGTACAGTGAGACCGCGGGAGGCTTGATATGAATACGAAAAAGAGAATAGCTTCCCCCGTGATGCTGGTAGCCTGCCTGATCGGCGTTGGGATCATGGCGGCGTGTTGCATCGTAACGGTCTGTTGGGGGTTGGATGCTCTTGAAAGCACAGAGACTGAAAGCACCGCAGGGACTTATTTTGGCATGGCTGCCGTGAGCGGTGGATTCACCCTGTTCTTTGTGTGGGGGATGAATTCCATCTGCTGTGTCGTCTGTGTGGAGGACGGGATCCTGCACCGTCGGGGGCTTCTGTTCGGGCACCGACGCTCCTGCGCCGTGAACGATATTCAGAGGTTGGAGTCGGTGTCCGCTCCTCGCGGAGGGGCATGGATCTACATCGTGGACAGTACGCCCGGGTGCTACGAAAACTCCCTGAAAAGCAGCTACATCTGTCTGGCGGACACCCCCGCCAACCGCCGTTTCATCGCGTCCTTTTGCGGGCGGGTGATACGGACGTATAAGCATCCATATATACATAGGTGAACATTATGAACTGGAAACAAATCACCCTCACCACCCCCCGCCTCATCCTGCGCCCGTGGGTGGAATCCGACGCGGAGAGTCTGTACCGCTTTGCCCGCGACCCTCTGGTGGGTCCTCCCGCGGGCTGGCCGCCTCACACGTCGGTGGAGAACAGCCGCGAGATCATCCGCGGGGTGCTGTCGGCGCGGGAGACCTATGCCATGGTGCTGCGCTACGATACCGCCGACTCGCTCAGCGGGGAGGTCATTTCCGCGGGGACGCCCGTGGGGAGCGTGGGCATCATGTTCAAGGGGTGCGGCTCCTATCCGCACATGGCAAGCACCGAGGCTGAGATCGGCTACTGGGTGGCCCTCCCTCTGTGGGGGCGGGGGCTGGTTCCCGAGGCGGTGCGGGCTTTGCAGGCGCGGTGCTTCGGCGAGCTTTCGCTGGACGGTCTGTGGTGCGGATACTACGAGGGGAATGAGAAATCCCGACGGGTACAGGAAAAATGCGGGTTTGTGCCGCGTTGCGACATGGTGATCCCGCCGCATCCTCTTAATGGTGTGACGAGGGAGTTTTTCACCTATTTGTCCCGCGAGGAATGGGAAGCGGTTCAGGAGCCTGCGACCCATGAGATGACTCTGCGGGAAGCGCCGTACCGTGCGGTGGCTTCGGGTCGCAAGGTCATTGAGATGCGGTTGTTTGACCCCAAGCGGCAGGTATTGCAGGTGGGGGATGAGATCAACTTTTCCCTTGTGGGGAGTAACGAGAGCGTGACCGCGCTTGTGGTGGGGCTTCATTACTTCCCTTCCTTCGCGGCTTTGTACGAGTCCCTGATCCCCCGTGTTGGGGCGGTGGGCTTGGGGTACGGCGAGGGGGAGGTGCCGCACCCCGACGATATGCTGGAGTACTATTCCGAGGATGCCGTCAAGCGGTTCGGGGTGGTGGGGATCGAGATCGCAGTGAAATGACCGCACGAATGGCGGACCGTCGAGGACACCGGTCCCTACGGTTTTATGCCGTCGCTCACTTCATGATAGAAACTGAATTGAAAGAGACAGATTGTAATGGATTACGAACATATCCAATGCCACGGCGAGGGCTTGACTCTGCCCCGTGGCTTTGCCGAGCGGATGCGGGGCATGCTGGGTGAGGATTTCCCCGCCTTCTGCGAGTCCTACGCCAAGGACGCTCACCCCTCTTTGCGGGTGAATACCCTGAAGCTGACCGCGGATGAGCTGCGGGAGGCCGCGCCCTTTGTGGGGGAGCCTGTTCCGTGGCAGAGAAACGGCTTTTACTATGCCGCCGACGGGGAGGTGCGCCCCGGCAAGCACCCTCTACACGAGGCGGGGGCGTACTACATTCAGGAGGCCAGCGCCATGCTTCCGGGGTCTCTGTGTCCTCCCTCGCCCGGGGAGAAGGTGCTTGACCTGTGCGCCGCGCCGGGGGGAAAGGCGACCCAACTGGCCGCCGCGCTGTGCGGTGAGGGGCTTTTGATCGCCAACGAGATTCATCCCACCCGCGCGGGGGTTTTGTCCCAGAACATGGAGCGCATGGGGGTACGGAACTGCATCGTCACCAACGCCACCCCCGCTGAGCTTTCGGTGAAGTTCCCCGCTTTCTTTGACAGGATCGTGGTGGACGCGCCCTGCTCGGGGGAGGGGATGTTCCGCAAGGAGACGGACGCGGTGACTATGTGGAGTCCCGAAAACGTTGCTCTCTGCGCCGCCCGCCAAGGAGAGATTTTGGAGGAAGCCGCGGGGATGCTCCGCGCGGGGGGCTATCTGGTCTACTCCACCTGCACCTTCGCGCCCGCCGAGAACGAGGGGGCGGTGATGAATTTCCTGTCCCGCCACCCCGATTTTGAGGTGGTATCCTCCACCGAGCCCGCCGTGGTCGAGTCCCGCGAAAGGGGACTTCTGGACGGCGGCAGACCCGAGTGGGGCAGTGAGTACGGTCAGTTCCCCGCGCGGCTCTCGGAGCAGTTGGCGGACACCTACCGCGTGTTCCCCCACCACTGCGACGGCGAGGGGCATTTCGCGGCTCTCCTGTACAAGCGGGAGGCTGGCGACACGGTCGCGTTGTCGGTCAAGAGCGAGAAGAAAAAGAGCCACAAGCCCGAAAAGTCGAGTGGCGGCAAGGGAAAACCTGCTGCCAAGGCAGCTCACGAGGCCGTAGCGGTGAAGCTCTTTGAGGAGTTCTGCCGCGAGGTCATGGGCGGGGTTCCTTCGTGGGTCGGGGACACGGTTCCCTGTCTCTTTGGGGACAAGCTCTACCTTGTGCCCAAGATCTTATGCGGTGACACTGATCCCAAGGCGGCTCTGGCGGGGCTTCGCGTGCTTCGCGCGGGGCTTTGCGCGGGGACGCTCGTGGGACTGGACAAGGGGCGCGGACGGTTTGAGCCCGACCATGCTTTGGCGCTCTGCGCGGGGGCGGGGATCCGCTCCTTTGCGGTGGACTACGACTCCGCGGTGGCCTATCTGCGGGGTGAGACCCTCCCCTGTGGTCTGCGGGGGTGGCACACCGTGAGCTTTTGCGGGCTGGCCCTCGGTTGGGGCAAGGCTTCTGATGGGGTGATGAAGAATCATTATCCCAAAGGTTTGCGGTGGTAAATTGGGGTTTATCGGGCAGGGGCTCTGCCCCTGTTCTC
>JAZNUO010000349.1:0-8562 GCA_045592305.1 Eubacteriales bacterium
CTTTTGGAAAAGTCCCTTTGGAATCTTCAAAACTTTCAATGAATCATTGATAGATAATGCTTTTTTGAAAGTTCTTGAAGGGTGTCCAGAGGGAAACTTCTTTCAAGAAGTTTCCCTCTGGCGGTTTCCTCGCCCCTGCCCGCTAAACCCCAAGTTCTTTCCCTTGACAACTCGTCTTTTTTGTGGTACAATATATCCGATACAAAACATATTGTTCGGTATTATTATACATCCTCGCGGGGGAAAATGCAACAACCAAACCCCGCGGGGTGTCCGTTACCGAACAAAATCCGTGAAATGTTTGGAGAAAGATCATGGACAGACGTCAGCAAAAGACCCGCAAGGCCATTTTCGCCGCCTTTCAGACCCTCTTGGAGAGCAAGCGCTACGATCGTATCACGGTGCAGGACATCATCGACGAGGCCGACGTGGGGCGAAGCACCTTTTACGCCCATTTTGAGACCAAGGAAGCCCTGCTGGATGCTTTTTGCGGTGAGGTCTTTTTCCACCTCTTCGGGGAGAATGCCTGCCGCTTCACGGGAGACGGGGAGGGGCTTTCGGGTAAGCTCACCCACATCCTGTGGCACATCCGCGAGAAGAAGCAGCACCTCTTCGCCATCCTCCGCTCCGACGGCAGAGAGGTCTTTTTCGCCTACTTCAAGGAGCACCTGACCCCTTTGTTTGAAGCCGAGTGGGGAGATTCCGCCGACCTGCCTCGGGAGTACCGTCTCCGTATGCTGACGGCGGGCTTTGTGGAGACCCTTGTCTGGTGGGCGGAGGGGAAGTACCGGGCCGAGCCGGAGACCGTGGCGGGGTATTTCCTGAATCTGTACGCGGGGGCTTGCCAAGGAACAGAAACTGTGCTATAATGGTATTCATCACATACAACTCACCGAAAGAGAGGTTATGCGTCATGCTTTCATTCGCCAGCGACTACGTGGAGGGTGCCCATCCCGCCATCCTTCAGCGGTTCATCGAAACCAACCTCGTCAAGCAAGCGGGCTACGGCTCCGACGAGTACACCGCCTCCGCAAAGGAGAAGATCAAGGCGGCTTGCGGCTGCCCCCACGCCGACGTGTGGTTTTTGACGGGGGGCACCCAGACCAATCAGGTGGTCATTGACTCCCTGCTCCTCCCCTACGAGGGGATGGTGGCCGCCGAGACGGGACACATCGCCGCCCACGAGGCGGGGGCCATCGAGTTCACGGGTCACAAGGTGCTGACGGTGCCTCACCACAAGGGTAAAATGACTGCCGCCGATCTGTCCGCTTACCTCGCTACCTACCATGCCGACGAAAACGCCGAGCACATGGTGCGCCCCGGGGCGGTGTACATCTCCCACCCCACCGAGTACGGGACTCTGTACACCAAGGAGGAGTTGACCGCCCTGCGTGGGGTCTGCGACACCTACGAGATTCCTCTGTTCCTCGACGGCGCGCGGCTGGGGTACGGTCTGGCCGCCTCCGACAGCGACGTGACCCTCCGCGACCTCTGCGACCTCTGCGACGTGTTCTATATCGGCGGCACCAAGGTAGGCGCGCTCTGCGGGGAGGCGGTGGTGTTCGCCCGCAGAAAAGCACCCAAGCATTTTCTTTCCATTATCAAGCAGCACGGCGCATTGGTGGCCAAGGGGCGGCTTTTGGGTGTCCAGTTCGACACCCTCTTTACCGACGGCCTCTACATGAAAATCAGCCGCCACGCCATCGAGATGGCCGAGCTCATGCGTTCCATTTTCCGCGAGAAGGGGTACGAGTTCTTCATGGAGACCACCACCAATCAGATTTTCATCACCCTGACCGACGAGCGTAAGACCGAGCTGGAGCGGGCGTGCGTGCTGAGCTTCTGGGAGAAGCCCGACGCGGAGCATACCGTGGTGCGCTTCGCCACCAGTTGGGCGACGACGGAGGAGGATATCCGCGCTCTGGAGGCGATTTTATAAGGTTTTTCCCCAAACGCAACGGTTCGTTGCGGGATTTCCTGCGTCCGTCGCTTGATTTTCGGGCGGGAAGGGGGTATAATGACCCCATCAAACCGCGAAAGGAGTTTCACCATGACGTTAGGTCAAAAGATCACCAATCTACGCAAAGCCCGCGGCATGACCCAAGAGGAGCTGTCGGAGGCGGTGGGTGTCACCCGCCAGACCATTTCCAAATGGGAGCTGGACACCTCCACACCCGACTTGGACTACCTCTGCAAGCTCTGCGACATCTTCGGCGTGACGGCGGATGACCTCATCCGACCCGAAAGGGAAGCCGCAGAAGCATCCCCATCTCTGCAAACAGAGCAAACTGTCTCCGCCCCGCAGGGAGCACCGACACCTCCGCCTCCCGCCTCCTCGTCCGCTCAATCGGCTTCCGGTTCCCGTTGGAAGAAGCCCCTTTTCATCGTCATGTGGACGGTGTGGCTGTTCTGGACATGCGCGCAGTTCATCATAACTACGGCCATGCTCCCTGTTTCAGAGGATGCCCCACACGGAATCACTGTGGGCGGGGGCATGGCTTTCATACTCACCACCAGCCCGTGGGTCGCCTACACCGCCTTCTGCATCGGCATGACGGTGGGGGTGATCTGCAAGAGCGTTCGGGCGAAGCGCACTAAGCGGTAAATTGCTCTGACAGATCAATGACGGACAAATTGGGGTTTATCGCTGAGCACAGCTCAGCAGAGAGATACAAGATACGCGCCGAGCAAGCTCGGCCGATACAAGATACAAGATAGAAAAACGAGCGATACCGTATGGTTTTTTGCATATCTTGTATCTCGTATCTTGTATCTTTGTATCTTACCGCTAAACCCCAATTTGAACATACAAAAGACCGGGAAGCCTCTCCGCTCCCCGGCCTTTTTCTTATATTTCGCAACACGTTTTCCAGTATTTCAATGTCTTTTCGATGCCCTCGTCGGCATCCCTCCCGCGGCACTCGAAGCGGAAGCCCGGGGCGCTCTCCACGGTCAGGACTCCTTCGAATCCCATCTCCTTCAGCGCCCGCGCCACGGCGGGGATGTCCAGCTCCCCCTGCTCCAAAAACCAATGGAGGTCGGAGACGCCATCGTTGTTGTGGAGGTGCATTTCGAAAACAGGGAAGTCCTTGCTCTCAAACGCCGCCTTGAACACGGCGCTGTCGGGAGCCTCGCACACGGGATGCTCGTCGGGGGTGTGGGTGAACAGGGGCTTGCCGCTTTGGTTTTGCCCCCGCAGGCGGATGAACAGATGACCGATGTCCACCAGATAGCCGAAGCGGTCATCCCCCTTCAGGTGGGCGATCTGCTCCCGCTCGGCGGTATTGAGACCGAAATCCTCCACCGCAACCTTGCAGTCGGGCACAGTCTCCAGCACGAAGTCCAGATACCCGCCGATGCCTTCGCCGCCGCGAATGGGGTTTGGCACGTCAAAGGACAGCACCGAAATGCTCCCGTGAGCCCTCTGCCACGCTGCGATGGCGTGAATACCCGCCTCAAAGACCGCCACCGCCTCGGGATCGTGCCCGCGGGGGAGGCGGTAGTGGACGGTGAGCACCGCCCCCGTCTCGCGGACGGCCAGAGCGATGGCATCGGCGGTAGCGGGGTCGGCGATAGCATTGACAAATTGCGCCCCGTGAACGCTCACCGAGTCCAGTCCGAGAGCGGTGAAGTAGCGGATGTTGTCCACCATACAGCGGTGGGGGTAGTGCCAGATGGCGAGGCCTTGGAGCATGACAAAGCCCTCCTTTCGGTCTTTTCTGCATCTATTGTACCATATTACACATCAAAATGCAAGTTTTTTAAAAGAAAAGCGCAACGCGGAGATCATGTATTGGACTCTGTCGGGCTTGTGTTGCCATACCCGTTTTTCGGGAACGGTCAACGCTACCGCAGGCGCACGGTGGATGCCGTGAAGCTGATGGACTGCGACATTGAGATAATCAAAGCCCCTACAACGCCCGACGAGCCCGTGACCATGACGGTGGAGCCGGCAAAAAAGCAGAAAAAACCTTGAAAAAAGCAAAACTTTTTTCGAAAAACCCCTTGCAATTTCCGAGGAAGTGTGGTATAATATCACCTGTTGCACAGGGGTATAGCTCAGCTGGTAGAGTACCGGTCTCCAAAACCGTGGGTCGCGGGTTCGAATCCTCCTGCCCCTGCCAAGTCTTTAGGTCGATTTAGATCCGACCGAGAAAAAACGAGAAAAGCGGAGATTTCGAGAGATTTCTCCGCTTTTTTCGCGCCTAACTTTTTTCAGATTTCCATAGATCCATTTTCGATTTTTCTTCGAGTCGAAGGATTCGAACTACCGAAAACGCACTTTTTCATGAATTGAATACGGAACGCAAGCGACCGGAAGGACTTGAACCCACGACAGGGTTTCAAATTCTTCCGGTTTTTTACGCTCATCACAAATTGTTTACAAATAGTTCCTTCCAAAACAGATCCATCCCTTCTCCGCAAGGACTCGAACCCACGAAACGCTAAAAAAAGATTTTTTTGAAATAGATCCATTGAGCCGACAAAAGGATTTGAACCAGCGAATCCCAAATATTGCCCCACTGAAGACAAAGAAAAAGCCACGGATCATAAAACCCGTGGCAAAAACTTTTTTCTCATCGATAGATTGGAATTTAATTTTAGAATATCCGCTACGATAAGAGAACAACATTGGATGATATTATTATATTCCTGGCAGAAATGTTTGAAGAATAAGCAAAGCAAAACACCCTCGTTTCGAAACGGAGCGAGGGCGTTTTGACAGAGGGCGGTGTGAGAGATCGTGCCGCCTTTTTCCTTTCTGCCGATAAATATTTACAAACATACTTTCTTGCACATATTGAAAAAACAAGCGATTTGTGTTATAATATGATAAATAATGATTAACTGTGCAAGCGAGGTGCGCAAATGAACATCAAGAATATGGAATTTGGAGATGCGGTCAAGTTCGTCCGTATGAAGCTTGGACTTTCACAAACCGAGCTTGCCGATGCGATTGGTGTGTCCTTGCCAACGGTAAGCCGTTGGGAGAATAAGGGTCGCAAGCCGCAAATGATGACGCTCGGCAAATTCTATGAGTTTTGCCGTGAAAGAGGAATAGACTTCGGGGAGGTGGATTCGGTATGAAACGAAGAAATATAGCGCGCTTATTTGCGGTTCTTTTGATCATGAGCCTTATGCTTTCGGTATTGCCCTTGGCGGTGTCCGCGCAGGAAAACGAGCTGATCACTACGAGAGCAGAGTTTGAAAAAGCATTGAATAGCGCAAAGGACGGCGATACCATTCTCGTCGGCGATATTGATTTTAACCTTAACTCTACCGGCGCTGTTAATACGGTTGAAAGAATTACCATTGATAAGAACATTACGATAAAAAGCGGAAAGACGGATGGTAACGCCGTTTTTACGGGCGCGAGCTTCATACTGAACGGTACGAAGATCGGCGGCAAAAGCTCGTCGTTTGTATTTGAGGGTATCGTCTTTGACGAAGGGCTTGACACAAGCACGCTGACGGATGAGGACTGGAAACTTTCCTATGATAGCCAAGGCGAGGAATTATCTCCGTATCCGTTAAAAAATCAGTATGCTATACAATGCAAAGGCAATGCAAGCACAAGCTTCAAAAATTGTGAATTCAAAAATTATATGCATACGTACGGCCCCGCGATCCGCGCATTTTATGGAGATTACACGCTGACTCCCTCGCTTGAAGCGGAGCATGGCGACAACGTGCCGTATAAATTAGAGCTTAATTTGGAGGGGTGCAGCTTTTCCTCCAACGCATCGTTGTATGGCGGCGGTGCGGTCTACGTAGAGGCAGCCGACAAGAACGTTACGCTGAATGTTAAGGATTGCATCTTTAAGGAAAACAAATCGGGCTTTGTTCAGAATGCGGTCGGCGGCGGTGCGGTATTCGTAAAGAATACCGTTGCAACCTTTGAGGGGTGCGTTTTCGAGAAGAACGACGCGAATTATTATTACGGCGGCGAAAGATTTTGGGCGGATAAGCTGTGCGGCGGTGCAATCGGATGTGACGACGGCTCCTCCCTTACCGTTCGCAATTGCAAGATCATCGGAAACAAGGCATCGTTTGGCGGTGGAATCGGAGTTCTTATATCAAGCGCGAATATTGAGGACTGCTATATAAGCGAAAACAAAGCAATTCCCGAAACCGAGAGTGCATCCGGCAATCTCGGATTATGCAGTGAGCGGGGACTCGGCGGTGCGATATATCTCAACGGCGCAACGAACGTAACAGTAAGCAATACCGAAATCCGTAAAAATTACGCCGAGAACGCAATGGGCGCGATATACACGGATTATGCTCCTTCTTTGGATTACAGCACTCGCTCGGTAGAGCTTCTGTTCTGCACGATAGAGGGCAACACCTGTAAAATGAATATGTCCGACTATATGGGGTACGGCGAGGACAGATGGCTTTGGTATTCGTGGTACACCGATTTCTTTGATATAAGCTATCTCGAATATTATGGAAATCTGGTGGTTGATGGTATATATGAAACTCACCTGCCTAAAACCGAACAGCCCACCGAGGAAAACGGATACAACTATTTCGGCAGTACTGCCCCGTCAGAGTGGTACAACGATGAAGGACATCTCGTACACGCCCCCACGGTTTCCACCGACTTTATTAAGGAAAAGCTCGGTGACAAAAATTACTACGGTACGTTTACCGTAGGCGCAAACAATCACGACGTAACCTTCCGATTCTTTGCAGACGGCGAGTGCAAGCATACGGTAACAGTCCCTTCGGGCGTGATACCTACATTACCCGATCTGTTAAAAACGGGATACACGCTGACCTCTTGGACACTTGGTGAAGAAATGAACTATGATCAGGGCAGTCCTTTAGTGGTTGGCAACGAAACCGAAAATGTGGACATTTATGCAGTATATACCCCCAATACCTACAAGGTAACCTTCGACTTTGGTTATAATCAGACCGAAGTCACGCAGACCTTTGGCGAAGCACTTTCTCTCCCCGAAGTCATTGAACGCACGGGATATACCTTTGTCGGCTGGTTCACGCTTGCGGACGGTAAAGGAGAAAAGCTCACCGACGGCGCGAACTATATGACCGCCGAGAACGTAACCTATTACGCTTTTTATGAACCGATAGTGGTTACTCCGCCCTCCGAGTTTCCCACCGTTCCCGTGATCATTGTTTCCGTCGTTATCCTCTTGATAGCAGGCGGCGCGGTTTGCTTCATCATCCTCCGCAGAAAGAAGGCACAGCAGGCGGAGAAAGAAGCAACCAAAGCAACTGCGGCAGATGTTACACCAATCGCTCCCGCTGAACCGAGGATCGTTAAGACGAGATACACCGACGAGGAAATTGATCGCATTATTGAGGGTACGGAGGAAGCGCAGATGCTCACCGACCGAGAGCTTGAGGTGTTCCGTGAATTGCTTAAGGGCAAAAAGCAGAGCGAGATCGGATACTACCTCGGCATCACCGTCAATACCGTAAAGGACTATGCCGGACGAGTATATGCCAAGTTCGGAGTTGCAAACAAGAACGCTTTGTTCGAGATCATTGACTCAAAACTAAGCAAAAAAGAATAAAAAACGCAAAACTGAGAGCAGTCGAGAAATCGGTTGCTCTTTTGTCATATTTTGGTAAAAATCAGCCGATACCTACCTTTATACCTACTTTTTTTGAAAAAAACTTCGGAATACCTACCACTTTACCTACCACAAGTAGGTATTCAAATCGTAAAAAAACGTGTATAATGAGGGCACGAAAGCAAAAAAGAACAGAATCAAGAAAGGAGGAGCGAGAATGTTGGAGCCTGTAACCAAGAAATTTGAGGATGGCTCAACTCTTGAAGATTTCAAATTCACCTTCTTTTGCGACTCATGCGGCACAGCGGTTAAGACCGTAACCTATCCTTACAAACCGCCGTTCAAAGCCAAGTTTTTCATCTCAAAGTCCGAGCGGCGTGCGAGAGAGCTGATTTGGCAAAGCGACCATGCAAGCGCGTATGATCGGGCGAACAAGGAGGTCTTGCTTTCCTTTAATCGCTGTTCCGTTTGCGGAAAGCGTGTGTGCGACGATTGCTTCTGCGAGGAAGAAGGTATCTGCCGCGAATGCGCAAGCAAGAGGAAACCTAAGGAGGGGGATGATTGATGGAATGAACAAGAGAATGCCCCTAACCCAAAAACGAAAACGACGGGATGATACCCCGAAAAACCGAACCAAAAGAACTCATTTTCGACTTCTGACAAATTTTAATTAACGGAGGAAACTACAATGAAAAAATTATTTGCACTTTTAATCGCTTTGATGATGGTATTCGCCCTTGCAGCTTGTGATACGGGCGATGACCCCAATCCGAACAAGGATAACCCCGGCACCTCGCAGGGTGGAGAGAACAATAACGGCGGCGCAGAAAACAACGGTGGCGCAGAAAACAACGGCGGCGCAGAAAACAACGGCGGCGCAGAAAACAACGGTGGCAGTTCACAAGAAGATTGTGCGTTTTGCTTTGATATTGAGGGCAGCGACCGAAAGTGTGACGACTGCGGAAAATGGGTGTATCCCGACGGAGAGGTGTGGACACAGGACGTTCCGACAAAT
>JAZNUO010000350.1:0-3115 GCA_045592305.1 Eubacteriales bacterium
GTCAGTCTCCCCGACTCCTTATAGGGGCGGAAGAGCTGGACCAGCATACCGACGGCCAGCAGAGCGGCGATCACCAACCACAGAATGTTGATGCCGCCCATAGCGCCCGTGAAGAGCAGACCGAACTGGTAGATGATGAGGGAGACGGCGTAGGCGAAGAGGCACTGGTAGGTAATGGCAAAGACCGTCCACTTCCAGTTGTTCATCTCGCGGCGGATGGCACCCATAGCGGCGAAGCAGGGCGCGCAGAGAAGATTGAACACAAGGAAGGAGAAGCCCGCCAGCTTGCCCAGTCCCGCGAAGTCGGCCACACCGAAGACGGCGACGACCTCCTCCTTGGCGATCAGGCCCATGAGGGTCGCTACGGCGGCGGTGGGATCCGAGAAGCCCAGGGGAGCGAAGACCCAACCGACGGCGGTGCCGATGTAGTCCAGAATGCTCATGCCGCCCTCGGGCATCTCCAAAAAGAGCCCGAAGTGACCGTCGGCCACGCCGAAGACGGTGCCCGCCCAGATGATAACGGTGGAGAGCATGATGACGGTGCCCGCCTTCTTGATGAAGGACCAACCGCGCTCCCACATGGAGCGCAGGACGTTGCCGGGGGTGGGCAGATGGTAAGCGGGCAGCTCCATGACGAAGGGAGCGGGGGTGCCCGAGAAGAGCTTGGTTTTCTTGAGCATAATGCCCGAGACAATGATGGCGGCGATGCCGATGAAGTAGCAGAGGGGAGCCACCCACCAGGCATTGCTGAAGAGCGTGGCGGCGATCATGGCAATGATGGGGAGCTTGGCACCGCAGGGAATGAAGGTGGTGGTGATGATGGTCATACGGCGGTCGCGCTCGTTCTCGATGGTACGGGAGGCCATGATACCGGGAACACCGCAGCCCGTTCCAATCAGAATCGGGATAAAGGACTTACCCGACAGACCGAACTTGCGGAAGATGCGATCCAGCACGAAGGCGATACGGGACATATAGCCGCAGGCCTCCAGAAACGCCAGCATGATGAACAGCACCAGAATCTGGGGCACGAAGCCCAGCACCGCGCCAACGCCGCCCACGATACCGTCAAGGATCAGGCTGTTCAGCCATTCGGGGGAATTGGCAGCCACCAGACCCTTCTCCACCAGAACGGGAACGCCGGGGACAGACAGACCGAAGAGGCTCCAGCCTTCTCCGAATACTCCTTCATTCATCCAGTCGGTGACGAAGGTGCCCACGGTGGAGACGGATATGTAGTAGACGAGGAACATGATGGCGGCGAAGATGGGCAGGGCGGCTATGCGGTTTGTGACCACCTTGTCGATCTTTTCGGATGCCGTGAGCCTGCCCACGTGCTTGCGCCGGAAGCAGCCCTTCAGAATGGAGGTGATGTAGTTGTACCGTTCGTTGATGATGATGGCTTCGGCATCGTCATCCAAAAGCCGCTCGGTCTCCTTGATGTCCTCCTCGATGTGAGCCAGGATGGCGGGGTCGAGATTCAGCTCGGACAGCACCATCTCGTCCCGCTCGAAGATCTTGATGGCGTACCATCTCTGGCGGTCGGCGGGCATACCGTGGACGGCGGCCTCCTCGATGTGAGCCAGTGTGTGCTCCACCTCACCCGAGAAGATGTGGTGGGGGATATTGCGGCCGTGCTTGGCGGTCTCAATGGCCAGCGCCACGGCCTCGTCAAGACCCGTCCCCTTCAGAGCCGAGATCTCCACAGCGGGACAGCCCATGCGGCGAGACAGGACGTCGAGGTCGATCCTGTCCCCCTGCTTGCGGAGCACGTCCACCATGTTGATGGCCATGACCACGGGGATGCCCAGTTCGGTGAGCTGGGTGGTGAGGTAGAGGTTGCGCTCCAGATTGGTGCCGTCGATGATGTTCAGGATGGCATCGGGGCACTCTGCCACAAGGTAGTTGCGCGCGACCACCTCCTCCAGGGTGTAGGGGGAGAGGGAATAGATACCGGGGAGGTCGGTGATAATGACGGTCTCCTCGCCCTCGTGGTTCTTGAGCTTGCCCTCCTTCTTCTCCACCGTGACACCTGGCCAGTTGCCCACGAACTGGTTGGAGCCGGTCAGGGCGTTGAAAAGGGTGGTCTTGCCCGTGTTGGGGTTGCCCGCCAGGGCGATGCGGATGGTGTTTGCTTCCATAAATAGCTTTCTCCTCGCTACGCGTCACGGGTTAGCCCTCGCTAACCGACGGGCGCAAAATATTCGGGATCGACCCGAAAACAGAATGGGGGGGGACGGGGTGTTTGATCGCTTGGGGATCACTCCACCTCAATGCGGGCGGCGTCCTCCTTGCGCAGGCTCAGCTCGTAGCCTCGGACGGTGACCTCCAGCGGATCTCCCAAAGGGGCTACCTTGGTGATCTTGATCTCCACGCCGCGGGTGATGCCCATGTCCATGATGCGGCGGCGGACGGCTCCCTCGCCGTGGACCTTGACCACGCGGGCGGTGCCTCCGATCTTGGTTTCGCGTAACGTTTTCATATGTTGACCTCCGTGGCGGCGACAGATGTGAGTTAGCCGCCGCTAACTGTCATAATTATACCCAAGGAAGGTGGATTTGTCAAGTGGAATTTGGAAATTTTTCTAATTTTGTGAGATTGGATATTTTCTTGCGTGGGGTGAGAGGGGGGCGTGCGCTTTTTGCACAAAAGCGGTGGGAAATACGACTTGCGGGCGATAAACCCCAGCCAAGGATGGCGGTTGCCCCAACCCCTCTGACTCCTTGGCTGGCGGCGCCATTCACAGGCTGAATCAACCAAGTTGAAGTGATTCATCGCGATTTCCCGCCATATCCCCGCAAAAATCTCCGAAAAACCTCCCCAAATACGAAAAAACCTCTTGATTGTTGACTTTTTTGGTGGTATAATAAGAGAATAGAAAGAATCGCCCACAACCCATGCGGAGGTACATACACATGAAAATTACCGAATTGCTCGCCCGCGACGGCCTGTCCCTGTCCTTTGAGGTGTTTCCCCCCAAGACCGATACTGCCTTTGCGTCGGTGAAGGCCGCCACCGAGGAGATCGCCGACCTCCATCCCGCCTTTGTCAGCGTCACCTACGGCGCGGGAGGCGGCACCAGCCAGTACACCCTGGAGATCGCCAAGACCATCAA
>JAZNUO010000351.1:0-2093 GCA_045592305.1 Eubacteriales bacterium
TGGAATCTCAAAAACTTTTAAAACTTTTAAAAAACATTGATAAATGATATTTTTTGAAAGTTCTTGAAAGGGGGTTCGGGGGAAAACTTCTTTCAAGAAGTTTTCCCCCGGTCGTTCCCCTCGCCTCCCCTACAAACCCAAATTTGAAAAGCGACTGAATCGTTACAAATCCATTTGAAAGCATTATTTTATCATACACAACTCGAAGTCTAACAACAATTTCACGGAGAAAACAGCATGAGCAAGAAGAAAGAAAGAGAGCTGCAACGGGAAAACGAGTGCATACTCTTTGAGAATCAGAAGGTCGTGGACGTGAATATGGAGCATGAGGTGAAGAAATCCTTCATCGAGTATTCCATGTCGGTCATCATCTCCCGCGCCCTGCCCGACGTGCGCGACGGCATGAAGCCGGGTCAGCGGCGCATCCTGTACACCATGTACGAGGATCACCTGACCCACGATAAGCCCTTCCACAAGTCGGCGGCGACCGTCGGTACGGTTCTGGCGCGGTACCATCCTCACGGTGACGCCTCTGTGTACGGCACGATGGTACACATGGCACAGCCCTTCAATATGCGCCATATTCTCATCGAGGGTCAGGGTAACTTCGGTTCGGTGGACGGCGACCCCCCTGCCGCGTACCGATATACCGAAGCGCGCATGGAGAAGATCACCGATGAAATGCTGCGGGACATGGACAAGAACGTGGTCAACATGATCCCCAACTTCGACAACAGCCGCAAGGAGCCCGAGGTTCTGCCCGCCCGCTTTCCCAATCTGCTGGTCAACGGCTCCATGGGTATCGCCGTGGGTATGGCGACCAATATCCCCACCCACAATCTGGGTGAGGTCATTGACGCTACCATCTACCGCATGGAGAACCCCGACTGCGAAATTTTTGACCTCATGCAGTTCATTCAGGGTCCCGACTTCCCCACCTACGGTACCATTTACGGTACCAATGGCATCAAGGAGGCTTATCTCACGGGTAAGGGTCACATCATGGTGCGCGCCACCGCCGAGGTGGAGGAGGACAAGCGCCAGATCGTGATCACCGAGATTCCCTACGGGGTCAACAAGAGCCTGCTCTGCGCCGCCATCGGGAATCTGGTCAAGGACAAGCGGGTGGACGGCATCTCGGATATCCGCGACGAGTCCGACCGAAACGGTATGCGCATCGTCATTGACCTCAAGCGAGAGGCCAACGGTCACGTGGTGCTCAACCAGCTCTACCGCTATACCCAGCTTCAGGATACCTGCGCCGTCAATATGCTGGCCATTGTGCGCAACGAGCCCAAGGTGCTCAACCTCGCTCAGATTCTCGACTACTACATCGAGCATCAGGAGTCGGTCATCACCAACCGCGTGAAGTACGATCTGGCCGCCGCCCTGCGGGACGCTCACATCTACGAGGGCTACAAGCTGGCCATCGACAACATTGACGAGGTCATTTCCATCATCCGTTCCTCCCCCGACATCGCCACCGCCAAGGTCAACCTTATGAACCGCTTTAACGGCCCCGTCCGCAGCGGTGAGGAAATCGATCTTGCCGAGTTCGCCGCCGACGAGAATCCCGGGCTTTCCGAGGAGCAGGCCGCCGCCATCGTGGCCCTGACTCTGGGACGGCTTTCGGGTCTGGAGCGGCAAAAGATCGAGGACCGTCTGGAGTCCCTCCGCGCCTCCATCAAGGAGTACCGCGAGATTCTGGGGGACATCAACCGCATCAAGACCATCATCAAAGACGAGATGCTGGACATCAAGTCCCGCTTTGCCGAGCCCCGCCGCACCCGTATTGAGGCGGTGGAGAACGAGATCATCGACGAGGATCTGGTGGAGCGCCGCAACTGCGTGCTGACCCTGACCCACGCCGGCTACATCAAGCGTCAGGCTACCGACGTGTATTCTGCCCAGAGACGGGGCGGTAAGGGCATCATGGGCATGGCCACCAAGGAGGAGGACTACATCGAGCAGGTGGTCTCCGTCCACTCTCACTCCACCGTCATGATGTTCACCAATACGGGTAAGGTGCAGTGCATCCGCGGCTTCCAGATCCCCGAGGCCTCCCGTACTGCCAAGGAAGTCGGAGGCCAAGC
>JAZNUO010000352.1:0-7731 GCA_045592305.1 Eubacteriales bacterium
CCGATAAACCCAAATTTGAATCACCCCCCGCCAAATCTCCTCCAAAACATTGACAGAACCTGCCTTTTGTGCTATACTATAGCCAACCACAATGAAAGGAGGCCGCCATGAACCGAAAGAGCCGTTTTTCTCTGTCCACCACCCAGATCATTCTGCTGAGCTTCCTTGCGGTCATTCTTTTGGGCAGTCTCCTGCTCTCCCTCCCCCTCGCAAGCAAGAGCGGTGATCCTGTCCCCTATATCGATGCTCTCTTCACCGCTACAACGGCTACCTGCGTAACGGGTCTGGTCACACTTCCCACCGCCACCGCATGGAGCCTTTTCGGTCAGATCGTGATCCTCGTCCTCATCCAGGTAGGCGGTCTCGGCATCGTCACCGTCATGGCTGGTGTCATGATGATGCTTCAACGCCGCATGGGGCTCTCCGACCGTATTCTTTTGCGGGATGCATTCAACCTCAACAGCCTCTCGGGTCTGGCGGACTTCCTCAAAAAGGTCATCATCGGCACCCTTGCCGTAGAAATAACGGGCGCGCTTCTCTACATGACGGTCTTTGTTCCCGAATATGGCGCGAAGGGGGTCTGGATCTCCCTGTTCAACGCCGTCTCCGCTTTCTGCAACGCGGGCATGGACATCATCGGAGAGAACAGCCTGCGCGACTACGCCACGAACCCCACGGTCAACGGCGTTACCTCTGCCCTGATCATTCTGGGCGGTCTGGGCTATATCGTCTGGTGGGATATCCTGCGCGTGATCGGTTTGGCGCGTGAGCGTAAGAGCATCCGCGCCCTGTCCCATCTGACCCTCCATTCCAAGATAGCTCTTTCCGCCACGGCTATTTTCCTGATGGGCGGAGCACTTCTCATTCTGCTCTGCGAAAACCGTAACCCCGCCACCATCGGGAATTTGGGGCTGTTCGATAAAATCCAAGTCTCATTTTTCCAGTCGGTCACGACCCGTACCGCAGGCTTCATGACGATGAGCCAGACGGATCTCACCACCGCCTCCACGGGGGTCTGCCTGATCCTCATGTTCATCGGCGGCTCCCCCGTGGGCACCGCGGGCGGTATCAAGACCGTCACAATTCTGATTCTGGCCGCCTACGCGATCAGCACCATACGCGGTCGCGACGAGGTCACGGTGTTCCACCGCCGAATCCCCGACGATGCCCTGCGAAAATCCGTGGCCGTTGCGGGGATGTCCTTCCTCATCGCCGCCCTGTCCACCCTCATCCTGTCCGTGCTGACCCCTGACCGAAGTCTTGCGGATATTCTTTACGAAACGGTCTCTGCCACCGCAACGGTCGGTCTTTCCCGCGATCTCACGCCTCACCTGACTGCGGCGGGAAAGCTCACCGTAGCCCTTACCATGTACCTCGGTCGAGTCGGTCCCATCTCTCTTGCCATCGCCTTCGGCACCAAGCGGGAGACTCAAAACACCATCAAAAATCCCACCGAATCCGTCAGCGTCGGCTGACGTCTGTCAGCTTTACCTGACAGGGAAAGGAGCACATCATGAGTCTGAAGGAATCCTACGCCGTGTTCGGTCTTGGCCGCTACGGTCTGGCCGTCGCCCGCGAATTGGTGGCGGGTGGCGCGGACGTGCTGGCCATTGACAGCAGCGAAGCACTGGTCAACTCTCTGGCGGGAGAGATCCCCCTCTGCAAATGCGCCGACGTCACCGATGCAGACGTTCTGCGCCAGCTCGACATCGGGAGCTTTGACGTGGTCATCATCGCCATGGCGGGTTCTCTGGAGGCCACCGTCATGGCTACCATGCTCTGCAAGGAGCTGGGGGTTGGGACGGTCATCGCCAAATGCTCTAATGAAATGCACAAAAAGATTCTCTCCCGCGTCGGCGCGGATCAGGTCGTGTTTCCCGAGTCCGAATCGGGTATGCGGCTGGCCAAGAATCTGCTTTCGGCGGGATTCGTTGACCTTCTGGATCTGGCGAGGGACGTTTCCATGGTAGAGGTGAACGTCCAACCCGAATGGGTGGGGAAGAACCTCATGGAGCTGAATCTCCGCCGTAAATACGGCATTAACGTGGTGGCTATACGCAAAAATGGCGAGGTCATCATCAACGTCGACCCCGAAAAGCCTCTGTCCAAGGAAGCCCGTCTCTTGGTCATCGGGAATCCCGCGAGGATGGGAAAGCTGAGATAACGAGGTAATCGTCATGCGATACAGGAAATTAGGCAACACGGGACTTTCGGTCAGTGAGATCTCCATCGGCGGCGAGTGGTTAGAGAGAAAGACCGAGGAGGAAGTATTCGCCGTGGTGGATGCCGCCCGCAAGCAGGGAATCAATCTGCTGGACTGCTTCATGTCTGAGCCAAACGTCCGCTCCAATCTGGGTAATGCCATCAAGGGCGAGCGGGAAAAGTGGATCATCCAGGGTCATCTCGGCTCCTCGTGGCGCAACGGTCGCTACCTCCGTGTCCGCGACGTGCCTTCCATCGAGGATGCCTTTGAGGACCTTCTGGCTCGCTTTCACACCGACTATATGGATCTGGGCATGATCCATTTCGTGGATCGCCCGGACGATTGGGAGATGGTTCTCAAGGGCGGCTTCATGGATTATATGATAGAGCAGAAGAAGCTGGGCAGAATCCGCCATATCGGACTTTCCACCCATAATGCCGAGATCGCCCGTCTGGCCGTGGAGCATGGCGTGGTGGAGGCTCTGCTCTACAGCGTCAACCCGGGCTATGATCTCCTTGTGGACCCTCCCGCGGATGAAGCCCCCATCCCCGACCCCAACGCGCCCAATCTTCTGGGTATGGACCCCGCCAGAGCCTCCCTGTATGACCTCTGTGAGGCGCGGGGCGTGGGCATCAACGTCATGAAGTGCTTTGGCGGCGGCCGCCTGTTGGATGCTGAGCGTTCTCCCTTCGGCGTAGCCCTGACCGCCGAGCAGTGCATCCACTACTGCCTCACCCGTCCCGCCGTGGCCTCGGTCATGATCGGCTTCGAAACCCCCGATCAGGTGGACAGCGCCGTGGCCTACGAGACCGCCACAGAGGCGGAGAAGGACTACGCAAAGGTCATTGCCACTGCCCCCCGCTCCACCTATTTCGGTCAATGCACCTACTGCGGTCATTGTCAGCCCTGCCATAAGGGAGTGGACATCGCCATGATCCATAAGCTCTACGATCTGGGAACCCAGCATAGCGAGACTCCCGCCACCGTCCGCGCGCATTACGAAGCCCTTCCCGTCCACGCCTCGGACTGCATCCGGTGCGGTCTCTGTGAGACGAGATGCCCCTTCCACGTCCGCGTTGCCGAACGTATGAAGACCGTGGCCGCTTATTTTGGGAAATAAACCCGTTACACTGAGGAAAAATCATGCATCAACAACATACCTTCCCCCGCTTCTTGGGGCGTGAAGCCCTCCGCAAGCTGGTGCTCTCCGCCATGTTTCTGGCCATCGGTTTGGTGTTGCCCTTTTTCACGGGACAGATTCAACAGATCGGCAATATGCTCCTCCCCATGCACATCCCCGTCATGCTCTGCGGTCTTATCTGCGGCTGGCAGTACGGCGCGGTGGTGGGACTCACCCTCCCCCTGATCCGCTCCCTCCTGTTCGGAATGCCGCCTATTTTCCCTGCCGCGCCCGCCATGGCGGTGGAGCTTTGCATCTACGGTCTCGCCATCGGATTCCTGTACGGTTTGTTCAAAAAGCAGAATCTGGCGGCGGTCTACGCCTCCCTGATCCCCTCCATGATCCTGGGCCGCATCGCGTGGGGCGGCGCGCAGACGGTACTTCTCTCCATGCGGGAAAGCGCCTTTACCTTCAATGCATTTTTGGCAGGCGCCATACTCAACGCCATCCCCGGTATCATCCTCCAGCTCCTCCTCATTCCCGCTATCATGACCACCCTCCACTACACGGGGATGCAACGCTTCCGCGGCAGATCCTCGGGAGAGGACAAGCCATGACCCCCGCCCACCGCGCCTTGTCCCTCATCCGCGGGGCCATGAAGGGGAAGGATCGCCTCACCGTCGCCATCGACGGTCGGTGCGCCGCTGGTAAAACAACGCTGGCAAAAGAGCTGGCCGCCGCGCTGGATTGCCCCGTCATTCACATGGATCATTTCTTTCTGCGTCCCGAGCAGAGAACCCCCGAACGTCTGTCCGAGGCGGGAGGGAACCTCGACCGCGAGCGGTTTGCAAGGGAAGTGCTGATCCCCCTATCCAAGGGAAAGGACTTCACCTACCGCCCCTTGATCTGCCAAACCATGTCCTTGGGCGATCCCATCACGGTCAAAGCATCCCCCGTTACCCTGATCGAAGGCTCCTACTCCTGCCACCCCGATCTGCGCGGGGCTTATGATCTGCTCCTCTTTCTTTCGGTGGACTCCTCCACACAAAGAAGCCGCCTTTTGGCTCGGGAGGGAGCCCATAAGCTGACCGCTTTCGAGGAAAAATGGATCCCGATGGAGGAGAAATACTTTCGGGAATGCGGGGTCAGGGAAGTCTGTGTTTTACTCAACGGATAACCGCATAATCATACCGCGCAAAAAAGCCACCCTCCCGCGCCAAAACGGAAGGGTGACTTTTTGTTATGGTATTACGCCCAAGGCAGCTCCACCACGGAGTATTCATGCCCCATAGCGGGCAACAGCTTATCGATGAGATCCGCGGTTCGGATCCTGACGCTGGAGGTATTGATACAGGGATGACATCCCATGTATTCCTCCCCCAAAAGGTCCTTGTCTATGTAAAGCGCGACCCTACCCTCGGTATCGTTCATCAATCCCAGCACCGTAACCGACCCGGGTGTCAGCCCCAGCAGAGTCTCCATGCAGTCCTCGGGGGCAAAGCTCAAGCGCGACGAGCCGATGAGACGGGAGAATACCTTGGTCTGGAAGCGTTTCTCCCCGGGCATGAGAAGAAGGTAGAATTGGGTCTTGTTCTGATTGCAAAGGAACAGATTCTTGCACATGGCCACCCCAAGCAGGGCATCCGCCTCGTGGCAAGCCTCTATGGTGAACAGAGCCTCATGGTCAAGCCGTTCATAGGACAGCCCCAGAGAATCCAAAAGGTCATACGCAGCCACCTCTCGGGGGAGTCGGGAAGCATCGTCGGAGGGGCGGCCGTGATACACGGTTTTGTCGGGGATCAGGGAATCGGGCATGGTTGATACCTCACTTTTCGTATTGCCCCTATTATACTCCAAAAACCGTCCCTTGTCAACCGTCTTATACAAAAAGAAACGGCCCCCCATAAAAGGAGCCGAATCCTTGCTGAAAAAATTACCAGATGATGTAGAGCCAAGCCAGAATTGCCTGCACGATGGCACCGATAGGCAGGAATTTGCCACCTGCGAAAGCGGCAATCACCGAGGCCAAAGCCAGCACGAAGATGATGATACCGAAAATGCGGCGCTTCAGGGGCTTGATACGGAACAACCCGAAGATACCGGCCAGCAGCATGATGAGACCTGTGGCAGCGGTGAGCAGCGCACCAACATCCAAAGCCAGAATGGCGTTGATAGCGGCCAAGGGAGCGCCGAGGCCCAAAACAATGTACACAATGCTGATGATGATGTGGATGACCTTCTTCATGAGAAACCTCCATTCAAAGTATTGTGCTCATATTATAACAGATTCTTACGAATTTGTCAATGTCTTATTCAAAATTTACGGCAAACAAGTTGGATAAAACCGAATCAGAGCACCAGTTCCATGCCCACCTTCTGCACCGAAAGTCCACACTTCTTATAGAAGCGCATAGCCGAAGGATTGCAAGCCCAGACGTTCAGAGTCAGGTTATAGTAGCCGTTCTCACGGGCGTACTCCGCCGCGTGATCGTAGAGTACCTTACCGATCCCACGCCCTCTCATAGCGGCATCCACGCAGAGATCGTCGATATACAGCGTGTTGATCTTCTGCATGGAAGCGGCGATCTGTACCTGACGGACACAGAAGCAGTAGCCCACCAGTAACCCGTCCAAGGTGGCGGCGAAAATGGGGGTGTTTACGGCATCACGCAAAAGCTCGCGAAGCTGATCGGCGGTGTATTTTTTGCACCCGGGAATGAACAGATCGGGGCGAGCCTCGGCGTGAAGCCCGTGAACTTGGTAGAGAAGATCCTCCAGGCGGGGAATATCGGCTTCCACGGCGGGGCGAATGATGATGTCGGACATGGTTTACTCCTTCAAATTTGGGTTTATCGCTGAGCGTAGCTCAGCAGAGAGATACAAGATACGCGCCGAGCAAGCTCGGCCGATACAAGATACAAGATATAGAACGGATTACGCTGTAACGTTTTTCATATCTTGTATCTTTGTATCTTGTAACTTGTATCTCGCAGTAAAACTGCAATTTACTTCACAAACTCCCTCGCAACCTTACCCAGTCTCGCCACGCCCTCGATGATCTGCTCGTCAGAAGGGGTAGAATAATTCAGGCGGAAGGACATGGAAGCCTCGCTTACGTCGCAGTTGAAGGTCGCGCCGGGCACGATCATGAGCTTCTGCGCCATGCAGGCCCTCAGGAACGCGGTTGCATCCACACCGTCGGGCAGAGTGACCCAGATGAACAGTCCGCCCTCGGGACGGGTGAACTTCACGGCGGCGGGAAGCTCCTTTTCGAGACAATCCAGCATGAGCCTGCACTTGCGGCCGTAGACCTCGCGGATCATGGCGATGTGAGCGTCCAGATCACACTCGGTCATGAACTTATAGCAGAGCATCTGGAAGAACTGGTTGGTGTGCACGTCCTCGGACTGCTTGGCAACCACCATTTTGGCGGCCACCTCTTCGGGAGCCACCACGAAGCCCACGCGCATACCCGCCGAGAGGATCTTGGAGAAGGAGGAGCAGTAGATAACCAGACCCTCGGTGTCAAGGCTCTTGATGGTGGGGATTTCTGTGCCTGCGAAGCGAAGCTCGCCGTAGGGGTTGTCCTCAAGGATCATCAGACCGTACTTTTTGCAGACCTCGTAGATGGCCTTGCGCTTTTCAAGGGACGTGGTGATGCCCGCGGGATTCTGGAAGGTGGGGATGATGTAGAGGAGCTTGGCGTTGGGAGTTGCCTTGATGGTCTCTTCCAGAGCCTCCACGTTCATGCCGTCCTCCTCAATGGGCACGCCCACGGTATTGTAGCCGCAGGAGCGGAAGGCGTTCAGACCGCCGATGAAGGTGGGGTTCTCGCAGATGACGGTATCGCCCTCGTTGCAGAACACCTTGGCGGCAAGCTCAATGCCCTGATTGCCGCCCGACACGATGATGGTGGTGTCGTTGAAGCCGTCGCCGTCGACAACAGACTTACCGATGTCCCAGACTGACTTCTGTCTCTCGGTCACGGCGCGGCGGAGAGGCTCGTAGCCGTCAGTGGCACCGTACTGGAGGGCGGTGGTGGACTCGCTCTCGAAAATATCAGCGGCAAGACGCGCCAGATCCGCCACGGGGAAGGTCTCGGGAGCGGGATTGCCCGCGGCCAACGTGATGGTATCGGCATCCTTGGGAGCCTTCAGAATCTCACGGATCGCCGAGGGCTTGAGGCCGGCGATCTTGTCGGAAAAGTGGTAGGTCATGATGGGATTTCCTTTCGTGGGTAGGGGGATTTATGATAGTATATTGTAGCACAAAACGAGGGGATTTGCAAGAGGTTTGGGAGAAAAAACGAATATTTGTGGGGATCGGGGCGAGGAATTCAAACTTGGGTTTGTAGGGGAGGCGGGGGAACGGGAGGGGGGAGAAAGTTGTTTTATAAAATGTTCTCCCC
>JAZNUO010000353.1:0-26950 GCA_045592305.1 Eubacteriales bacterium
CTCAGCCCCTTTTTGTGGGGATAGGTGACGAACTCATCGACCGGGCAGTCCGCTACGGGCATGGACGCGCCCTCCGCCCACACGTCGCAGAGCTTGGTGGCGGCGTCTGGATTCAATCCTCACGCCCGCCGCAGAGTTCCCGCAGGTTGCGGTTGATCTGCTCAAGCGTGCGGTACAGGTTTGCGCGATCCTCCTCCGAGACACCCTTGCTGACGGCCTCCAGAACGTGATCCACCCGTCCGGCCAAACGCTGGGCGATAACGGTTCCTCTTTCGGTCAGAAGCAGGGGGGAGCGATAGTGCTTGCTTCCCTCTCGGAGAGCGTCCACCGACGGGTTCTCGCGAACAAGAAAGCCCTTCTGCTCCAGATAGAGCAAGGAGCGGGACACGGCCGCCTTGTCCTCCTCGCAAAGCTCGCACAGCTCGGCGGCGGTCATGGCAGGATGCTTGTACAGGTAGTACAGGCAAGACACGTGGGGGCTTTTCAGACCGTATTCCAGCATCTCCTCGGTTTTGATGCGGCGGATACTGCGGTTGATGGAAGCGATCAGGACGGTAAAGGTCTCGAAGCGGTTTTTCATATCAATTCTCCGTTGGGAAGTGGTGGGGGCTTGTTGTAAAATCAACCATTTCTATTATAGCACAAGAAAAAAACTTTGTCAACAGGATAAAATGATTTTTCGGTATCCGAGAAAAGGAGAATACCCTCCCGTGAAAAGTCCTCGGACATTTGGAAAGACTCCTCCATTCGGGCGGTTTTGAAGCCGTACCCAATGGGGAAAAAGCGAGGCGGGGGCATCTCCGTAACCCAACACAACGCGGGCATCCCGCAGGAGGGGCGGTGTGCGACCACTTCATAACTCCCGCCGGAATCTAAACCTATTGTTGATTTCCCGACCGTACGTTAATACATCGATCCTCGGTGTTTCTCGGTTCTCCGTGATCGAAAGCAGGGTTCATTTCACCGTTCGAAAGGAGTCTCTCACCCGCCGCCCCGACCGCGCCGTCTGCTTTCCGCCTCGAATGACGGTTATTTCTCGAAGCGCATCGGAGGAAAGACAGCGACAGGATCGTATCGGTCAGGCAAGGCCCGACACGCAAAAGGACCCGAGGAGTGATGGCCTCGGGTCCTTTTGGTTCTCAGGGGATATGCAGGGGGTTACGTGGTGATTACAGGGATAGTTCCCCACTTCACATAGGTTTTTTTGCCACATATATCGATTGTTTGTGGGATTTTTCCCCACTTGTTTTTCGTCCGAACCGACGGCGAACCGCGTTGGATCGGGGGTTACGCGGGCATAACACCGTTGGGTCACTCGATCAGTGCGATGACCTCCACCTCCACCAGAACCCCTTTGGGCAGGCTCTTCACCGCCACGCAGGAGCGGGCAGGACCTGTGGTGAAGTAGGCGGCGTAGACCTCGTTGAAGGCAGCGAAGTCCGCCATGTCGGCGAGGAAGCAGGTAGTCTTGACGGCGTTCTCAAAGGAGGAGCCTCCTGCGGTCAGCACGGCGGCAAGGTTCTTCATGACCTGCTCAGCCTGATCGTGAATGTTATCCCCTACCACGGTGCCCGTAGCGGGATCCAGCGGGATCTGACCCGAGGTGTAGAGCATATTGCCGCAGCGAATGGCCTGAGAATAGGGGCCGATAGCGGCAGGCGCGGCGGTTGTGGAAATGATTTTACGCATGATCTTCTCTCCTTTGTGTATGGTTTCTCGGTTTCCCGATTTTCTCAACTTTCGTTCCGAAAGGGGTTGCATTTCCCCGTTTTTTTTGATATAATGAAGGAAAGCCCGCCCCTTAGGTGTATTATAGCACACTTTTCCCTACAAAACAAGGGCTATTCCGAAATTTTTGTCAAGGAGCCTGCCATGCTCATCAAAGGTCTGCAAAAGCTCACACTTCTGGATTTCCCCGACAAAATGGCCTGCACCCTCTTCACCTTCGGGTGCAATTTCCGTTGCCCCTTCTGCCACAACGCTTCTCTGGTGCTTTCCGACCGAGCGGACGGTTCTGTGATCGAGGAGGAGGATTTCTTCCGATTCCTTCGCACCCGCCGCGGCATTCTGGAGGGGGTCTGTATCTCGGGGGGAGAACCCACCCTCCAGCCCGATCTGCCCGATTTCATCCGCAAGATCAAGGACTTGGGCTTCGCGGTCAAGCTGGATACCAACGGATACCGCCCCGCTGTCCTCCGCGCCCTGATCGGGGAGGGACTTTTGGACTACGTGGCCATGGACATCAAAAATTCCCTGTCCCACTATCCCGAGACGGTGGGCATTACCCGCTTTGACACCGCGCCCATCGAGGAAAGCATAGACCTTCTCATGGAAAACCGCGTGCCCTTTGAGTTCCGCACCACCTTGGTCAAGGGTCTCCACACCCCCGAAAGCATGGAGGAAATGGGGCAGAGACTGCGGGGCGAACAGCGGTTCTTCCTCCAGACCTTCGAGGATTCGGGTGATCTCATCGCCGAGGGGCTTTCGGGTTTTGACCGAAGCGAGACCGAGGCCCTCCTCGCGGTTTTGTGCAACTATGTGCCAAATGCACAAATCAGAGGTTGACACACTATATATAGTGCCGATTTTGACTTTTCGCCCAACATTTTGTGTTTTAGGTCTTGACAAATCCCATATATTGTGGTATTCTTATACTACGCT
This sequence comes from Eubacteriales bacterium, assembly GCA_045592305.1. Lineage (GTDB taxonomy): Bacteria > Bacillota > Clostridia > Oscillospirales > CAG-272 > CAMEON01. The sequence goes on from JAZNUO010000353.1 coordinate 2,662, forward strand.
CAATCGGGGATTTCGACAGTTTACCTGAAATTTCGCCGTGACGCGCGCCCTTCTCCGGGACAACCGTCACGGCGTTTTTCTGCCAAAATTCCCGCCAAAACATACAGATTACATACAAGGAGGAGCACTATGTACACCGTACTTAAGCGTGACGGACGCATCATCAATTTCGACATTCAAAAGATTGCCGGCGCTATCAAGCTGGCCTTCGACGCGCAGGAGCGCAATTACAATCAGGACGTTATCGACTTCCTCGCCCTCAAGGTCACGGCCGATTTCGAGCCTAAGATCAAGGATCACTCCATCTCGGTGGAGGACATTCAGGACAGCGTGGAGAAGGTTCTGAGCCAGGCGGGCTACGACGACGTAGCCAAGGCCTACATTCTCTACCGCCGTCAGCACGAGAAAATGAGAAACGTCAACGCCACCATGCTGGACTACAAGTCCATCGTGGATTCCTACCTCAAGGTAGCCGACTGGCGCGTCAAGGAGAACTCCACCGTTACCTATTCCGTGGGCGGCCTGATCCTCTCCAACTCGGGTGCCATCACCGCCAACTACTGGCTCTCCGAGGTCTACGACGACGAGATCGCAAACGCTCACCGCAACGCCGACATTCACATCCACGATCTGTCCATGCTCACCGGCTACTGCGCGGGCTGGTCCCTGAAGCAGTTGATCCAGGAGGGTCTGGGCGGTATCACGGGTAAGATCACCTCCGCCCCCGCCAAGCACCTCGCCACCCTCTGCAACCAGATGGTCAACTTCCTCGGTATCATGCAGAACGAGTGGGCAGGTGCCCAGGCCTTCTCCTCCTTCGATACCTACCTCGCTCCCTTCGTCAAGGCGGACAACCTCACCTACGATCAGGTCAAGAAGTGCGTGGAGTCCTTCATCTACGGCGTGAACACCCCCTCCCGCTGGGGTACGCAGGCTCCCTTCTCCAACATTACCTTGGACTGGACCGTCCCCAATGACCTCGCCGAGCTCAACGCCATCGTGGGCGGCAAGGAGATGGAGTTCAAGTACAAGGACTGCAAGCGCGAGATGGACATGGTCAACAAGGCCTTCATTGAGACCATGATTGAGGGCGATGCCAACGGCCGCGGCTTCCAGTATCCCATCCCCACCTACTCCATCACCCGTGACTTCGACTGGTCCGAGACCGAGAACAACAGGCTGCTGTTCGAGATGACCGCCAAGTACGGTACTCCCTACTTCTCCAACTACATCAACAGCGATATGGAGCCTTCTGACGTTCGCTCCATGTGCTGCCGTCTGCGCCTTGACCTCCGCGAGCTCCGCAAGAAGTCGGGCGGCTTCTTCGGCTCGGGTGAGTCCACGGGCTCGGTGGGTGTTGTCACCATCAATATGCCCCGCATCGCCTACCTCGCCGTGGACGAGGCCGATTTCTACAAGCGTCTGGACCGCATGATGGACATCTCCGCCCGCTCCCTGAAGATCAAGCGCGAGGTCATCACCCGCCTCATGGGCGAGGGTCTGTACCCCTACACCCGCCGCTACCTCGGCACCTTCGCCAACCACTTCTCCACCATTGGTCTGGTGGGCATGAACGAGGTGGGTCTCAACGCCAAGTGGCTCCGCAAGGATATGACCCACGCCGAGACCCAGAAGTTCACCCGTGAGGTTCTCACCCACATGAGAGACCGCCTCTCCGACTATCAGGAGCAGTACGGTGATCTCTACAACCTGGAGGCAACCCCCGCCGAGTCCACCTCCTTCCGTCTGGCCAAGCACGATCGCAAGTTCTACCCCGACATCATCACCGCCGCCGAGGCTGACGAGGGTAAGACTCCCTACTACACTAACTCCTCCCACCTCCCCGTGGGCTACACCGACGATATTTTTGCTGCTCTCGACATTCAGGACGAGCTCCAGACCCTCTATACCTCGGGCACCGTCTTCCACGCCTTCCTCGGCGAAAAGCTGCCCAACTGGAAGAGTGCCGCGACCCTCATCCGTACTATTGCCGAGAATTACAAGCTGCCCTACTACACCCTGTCTCCCACCTACAGCGTTTGCAAGACCCACGGCTACATCGCGGGCGAGCACTACTCCTGTCCTGAGTGCGGGGAAAAGACCGAGGTCTACAGCCGCATCACCGGCTACTACCGTCCCGTCCAGAACTGGAACGACGGTAAGGCCGCCGAGTTCAAGGCGCGCAAGGTCTACGCCCAGAGCAAGCTGACGGGTAAGCAGCCTCTCACCGAGTACGCTCCCGCCGAGGCCGCCGAGACCGTGACCGTGTGCGATACGCCCGCCCCCACCCGGACTATCCTCTTCACCACCGCCACCTGCCCCAACTGCAAGGCCGCGGGTATGTTCCTTGACAAGGCCGGCGTGGCGTACGACAAGCTCATCGTGAGCGAAGAGAACAAGGATCTGGTAGCCAGGTACGGTGTCAAGCAGGCTCCCACTCTGGTGGTGGTCAGCGGCGACTCCTACGAGACCATCCCCAACCTCTCCAACATCAAGGCTTACGCCGAGAAGAAGTAAGAACGAGGGGCTCTGCCCTGCACCCGCCAAAGAACTTTTTTAGGAAAAAAGGTTCTTTGGAATCTCCAAAAACTTTTCAAACAAAATAATCAAGGGGCTCCATCGCGGGCCCCTTACTTAAAAATCTGAGTTTATCCAAGAGTTACAAGATACTGAGATACAAAATATAGATACGAAAGCTACCATAAGAATTTTTGCCTATCTTGTATCGGCCGAGCTTGCTCGGCGCGTATCTTGTAACTTGTATCTTAATAAAAAACCGCTCACGAAAAGAGAAATGCATATGTATGACATCATCATCATCGGCGCGGGCCCTGCGGGTCTGACCGCTGCTCTGTACGCCCGCCGCGCTGAGAAGAGCGTGCTTCTCATCGAAAAAGAGACCTTCGGCGGTCAGATCACCCACTCTCCCCGCGTGGAGAACTATCCCGGCTTCGTAAGCCTCAGCGGCTCAGAGCTGGGGGAGAAGCTCTTCGGTCAGGTGTTGGAGCAGGGCGCTGAGATCGAGCTGGACACCGTCACGGGTATTTCCGGCGAGACGGGACATATCACCGTCACCTGCGAGGGCGGCTCTGCCTTTGAAGGCAGAGCGGTCATCATCGCCACAGGCTCCCGCCACCGCGATCTCGGCGTGGAGGGCGAGGAAAAGTTCGTGGGGGAGGGCATCTCCTACTGCGCCGTCTGCGACGGAGCCTTCTACAAGGGTAAGACCGTAGCAGTCATCGGCGGCGGGAATTCCGCCCTACAGGAGGCTGTCCTCCTCTCCGAGGGCTGTACCCACGTTACCGTGGTGCAGAACCTTCCCTTCCTGACGGGTGAGCCCAGCCTCCGGAACATTCTCGCCAAGCGGGACAACGTCTCCTTTATCTACTCCACCGTAGTTTCCGCCGTGCTGGGGGATGACAGCTTCGAGGGTCTGCTCCTCCGCAATACCGACACAGGGGAGGAGACGGTGCTGACTGTGGACGGCACCTTCGTCTGCATCGGTCAAGTGCCCGCCAACGAAGGCTTCGCCGACGTGGTGAAGCTGGGTGACTACGGCTACGTGGATGCAGGGGAGAATTGCCTTCCCGAGACTACCATCCCCGGTGTGTTCGTGGCGGGGGATTGCCGCACCAAGGCCATCCGTCAGGTCACTACCGCCACCGCCGACGGTGCCGTAGCCGCGCTGGCGGCTTGCCGGTATCTGGATACTTTGTGATCTACTTAATCAAAAAGGACTGCCGCACCATGGTGTAGCAGTCCTTCTTTTTTGCTTTCCCGTATTAAAGGCAGACAAAGGGATCCGTCTCCCCGTCGTTGGTTCCCACGGGAGTGTTGGGATTCGGATTCTCCGCCAATTCCAGAAAGGTTTTGACGAAGGTCTTGATATAGCGGCACACGCCCTCCACCAGCATGGAGGGGTCCTGCATGGTGCTTTGAGTGACCGCGGCGCAGGAGGGGCAGACCTTTTTGTAGGCGCAATTCCGACAGGCGGCAGGGAGATAGATGGTGTCGGTCATGTCCCGCACCTGTCTCCACTGCTCCTGAAAATCTCCCGCCGGAGCGGCATGGCTGGACAGCATCCCACAGGGGTACATCTCGCCGTTCCATGCCATCCAGAAGAGTCCCCGCCCCGCCATACAGCTTGATGGATTCCCTTTTTCGGGCAACTCACGGGTCTGCGCCTCGGTCTCCCGCTCCAGAATCTGTCTGTAGTAGGCGGCCTTGCCTTCTCTTTGCTGCGCGTTGCTGGAGAGATACTCAAACCGCGCGTTCAGGCTTCCCTGCTCCTCGGGGCTGAGATACACGTCACAGACCTCATGTCCGTTGCGGACGGGGGGGAAGGTGTAACTGGCGGTGCGGATGGGCAGTCCAAGCTCTGAAGCGTACGCCACCAAGGCTTCCATATCCCCTTGGTTGCATTTCGTAAAGGTTGTATTGATCCCAACGCGGATCCCTGCCTCCCGCATCATACGAATCCCCTCGCGGGCGCGGGCGAAGCCATTGGAAACACCGCACAGCTCCCCGTAGGTTTCGGGGGTTGCCCCGTAGAGGGTCACGTTGACGAACTCGGGGGGATGCTGCTTGAAGCACTCCACGATCTCGGGGGTGACAAGGGTTGCGTTGGTATTGACCGAAATGATCACGCCCATTTTGATCATTTCGCGGTAGATTTCGGTGAAATCAGGACGGAGCATGGGCTCTCCGCCCGTCAAAAGCAGGTAGATCATTCCCGCCTTGACGGCTTGGCGTCCGATATGCAGCCATTCCTCGGTGGTCAACTCCTCTCCGAGCTGCCGTTGCTCCTCAGCCGACATGTGGATGTAGCACATCTTGCAGCTAAGGTTGCAACGGGGGGTCAGCTCGAAGGTTCCGCTGACGGGAATGCGCTTATGGGCGCCTGCCCGATAGACAAATTGCTTGATCGAAGGAGCAGGCATAGTATCCAATCAGATCACTCCACAACTCGGAGCGTGAGCTTGACGGGATCCGAGCAATACAGGAAGCCTTCTCCGATTCCCACGGTTTGGGTGAATTTATCATAGGAGAATACCGCGTAGGCCGTGTAGGTATGCACACCAAGCTCATCGGCAGGGATGTAGCCGAAATAGGTGACTTGTTTGGGTTTGCGAATACTGAGGGGCTGCGCGACGCACTCGGCAACCTCAATACCGTTCTCATCCACCACAATGACCTTTGCCACATTAATACCGCGGGGAATGATCACGGACACCTTGGCTCTGCCGCCCTGATAGACCCGAGAGGACATCAGACCCGCCGACTGGATCGCCTCCTGACGAAGGGGAGCGACATTTGCTTCCAGATCGAGCATGAATATCGGCATTACCTCGAACGTAGTCACGAACCTGTTCACGTCGTCCGCCGTGTAATTCCGTCCCTCCAGCATTTTCTGACCCGCAAGGTAGGATGCCTCAAACACAGACCAGCTCTCGGGAGAATAGATAGCCTTATGATCCTTATACTGATCGTAGGTGGCCAACGCATTCACAAGGGCTTGGGTATCGCCCAGAGAATCCAGATCATCGCGGGCGTACTCCATAAACTCCACCAAATTGTTGAACAGATCCTGATTCCAGCGGAAGGTGTCAGGACCGAGGAAGGACTCGGCGTTAGCGACCTCGGAGGCGTACCAGGAGAAGGAGCTTGCCGTATACGTATCCTGCTTGGGAAGATAGGTGTTATAGAACTCGTTGATGGCGGCCTGCACGGCGGTGTCATCGGGGAATTCCACCTTGGGAGCGTCGCCGATCTTTGTCCATTCGGCGGTATAGGTGCTGTAGCTCTTGGTTTTATTCGCGTTGGCATTCCAAGACTTTGTGCCGATGGCGCGGAGCAGAGGCTTGATCTCGGTCATCATCTTCTCCTCGGTGCGGAGGGTGGGATGGTCACACCAGATGCAGAAGGCAGCGCCCGTGACGCTTTCGGAGTAGGTGGTGTCGAACACGAAAGGAGACCAGTCATTATAGATCTTGTCGGGGTACACTTGGGTAAAGCTTTGTCTATCCTGCGAGAAAAAGTCATTGGACAGAACGTAGTAGGTATAGTCGCACAGGATGTTGTAAATTTTGTGTCCTGCATCTGCGTATCTTGTGACCGAGCCATAGCTCCGATCCCAATACGAGACGTCGATATCGGTATCAAGCTCTACAACGTGGTTCCAAGTAATATTCTGGCGCAATACCTCGTCATTACTCATACGAACACGGTCATAGCCCATGCTCTTGGCGAGATCGTTCAACTCATTGACGTAGAGCAGGTACGCGTCATAGGCAACGGCTTTACTGTTCCCCGTTTTCTTTTGCGCGTAGGTCTGCCAGTGCAAAAGATCAGCCCACTTGGCCGTAGGATCTATGTCGGAAGAGGACAGGGTCGAACCAAAGCCCAGCAGCTCATCCGCGCAGATCTCGAAGGTAGTCGCGCCGAAAGAGCGGAAGAGATTCCCGTACTCCACCATCAGGCTTTGAATAAAGGCCACGGCCACGGGATTGGAAATATCAATGCCGCGGGAATAGGACTGGGTTTCAGCCTTCAGCGTGGCATTGGACTCAAGGCTGGAGCCCTGCACGACCTGCGTTTCTTTCCCGTCAGACAGATAATTTCCGATACCGTAAATAGAGGAAGATTTCGGGGAACCGTTCACGTAGAACGTATAGGTGCCACCGCTGTAAGTAGCCTTATACGTGACGTTGTTGTAAGTAAACTCATAGGAGCCCTTTTGGCGGACTCTGGTGTTGAAGCACTTAACAATGTAATTCAGGTGTCCGGGGGAGTCAAAGGAAGGAACAAGCTGGACGTGATACATCTTCGCGAACTCCGCGATGTCCCGTAATTCCTCCTGAGTCAGGTACTTGTCAAAATTTTCGTGATCCGCATCGGTCAGGTATGCCTGAACGCACAGAGAGCCGTCGCGACCGGCCAGCCAAGGATAGGTCTTGGACTCCAGACCCAAGCCCATTTCCTCGGAGAAATGCACCACAAGGGTGTTCATGCCTGCCCAGGACATTTCACGGATGAGGTCCTTGATCCACTCGGGGGAGAAATACTTACGGCCGTTATCCAGAGAAAGAGCGCGCTCAGCCACGGCGGGCTTGTTTTCAAGTGCCTCATCGACGGTGTTGTCCACCAGAAGCTGCTTGAGCACCTCACGGTAGCCGTAGAAAAGTCCGGCGGTATCCGAGGCAGTGATAATCAGATTATCACGGTAGACGTTGAGCGAGAAGCTCTCCTTTGCCATGCCCAGATCGGGATCATATTCAAGAATGATGTCACAGTAGTGGGCATTCTCCTTCGCGCCGTACGCGACCACAAGCTGTTCGCCGAGCTTGGTCTGGTACTCTTTGGCGAAGAGATGGGCATGGAGCATAACCTCGTCGCTGCGATCGTTGACATCCACGGCGCCGCTGTCGGTAGCCACGTAGATACGGGTAGTTTCGGTGGGACTCCAGGTATCTGCGGCAAAAATCGGCAACGTCAGGGAGGTTGCCAGCATACAAGCGGTCAACATAATGCACAAGACTCTCTTTGCGATGTGGGTTTTCATGTTTTTAAAATTCCTCTCGTTTTTTATACGCAGTGATCTTGCGATCACATATGTAGCTTTAGGAGTAACCTTACCGTCCGTCACGCGTCAGTTCTTTTCGCAGACAAAACGGACGTGTTTTTGACATTTTTCGCCGTCACGGACGAAAAAAAGACCGTTTACGCGGTATTGTCGGGGTTTTGACGGCTTGGGCGCAGACCCGTGCAGCGAGGCGCTCATGGAAGAAGGTATCTCGTCTTGCGGAAGTCTTGCGCGAAGCCCCTTTAACAAACAGACCGACAGGATCATTTTCCTGTCGGCCGGTTTTCTGGTGAAAAATGCATCATACCGACCGGGAAACCTTATCTCAATATCACCGTCTGATGGGGGAATTCCCCATAACCAAAGGAGATGACAAAGACCCAATCGGGTGTTGTTTTCAGAACTCGGTCACTGAAAAGGAACCGAGCTCTCGAACAGCCGTACGCTTCACCCCGCGAGGATACAGAGTGTATCCCCGCGAAGCGCGAAGCGCACCTTTGTTAGTGGACGCTCAGGACTGGAGCACCGTTCTGGTGTGACTGTGGTAGCAAACGGTATTTCCGCTGTCGTCCACCTTCTGCATCACATGGTCGGCGCTCGCATCATCGAGTTCGAGGGAGCACGACTCTGCTCCAATGAACCATCCTTGAGCGGAAAACTCGGGGAATTCCAGACTGAGGGGAGTCGTGCAAGCTCCCGCGACGGGAGTATCAAGGGAAAGAATCTCTACGTGAATCGTAGGCTTACTGTATTCTTTTTTCATGATTGATTACCTCCTTCTTCAGTCGTTGTTGTCAAACTGCTTGGCCAGAGCGTAGGTCTGAGCGGCCATCATGCTTGCATTCACGTCGGAAACGTCCATAATGGCCGAAACCTCGGCGGCGGCAGTGCCGCTATCCAGAATCGAATAGCCGTTCAGCTTGAGATTGGTCAGAGCGAGAACGTTCTGGTTGAAATCGTTCGTGCCGATGATGACGAGGTACTTCTCCACGCCGTTCTCGGTGGATTTCTGGAGGCAGCTCACGTCGATGCTGAAATACTGCTCGGTACCGCTGCTGACGACGTGGCTGTAACCGGACGCACCGAAGTTGGTGGCCAGACCGCCGTACAGCAGGGAGACAGTCTTGGGCTCACCGGGAGCTGTCATATCCGCGTTGTCCTCGGTGCTCTTGAGGTGCGCGCCGACCTGAATGCTTCTCTCACCGACGTAGCTTGCGTCCTTGGTTACGTAGAAGGCAATGTAGGAGAGCGCGACACCGTCGGCGGCTCTGAGGTAGATCTCGTTGTTGGGACCGTAGAGCATGTACTGCTCGTAGGGATGCATCTCATCGTCATACAAATCGACGTCGGTGAGGACGTAAGTGCCTGCCTGATCCTCAATCACGGTATTGCCGTATGCCCAGGACTTGATGTGGTTGATGATGCCCGCCTGATCCAGGTTGGAGGAAACGGTACCGTACACGATGTCGCCCTGGCTGATGGCATCCTTGATCTCGGTGAAGCTCACGTTTGCCTCGTCAGCCTTGTAGTAGAGAGCCTCTTGATCGTCGGTCAGGGGCTGGTAGATGCGAACGCCATCCACGTAGAACAGACGGTTCTGGTCACGGGTGTTGGATGCGAACACAGTCACCTTATACTCACCGTAAGGCAGGTTCTTGAGAACCACCAGAGGAATCTGGGTCAGATCGCCGCCGATGGACTCGGAAATGACGGGGATGGCTCTGTAGAACTGTTCCGTGCCGTTCTTGATCTGATCGACGCGAACGGTCAGAACCGCGTAGGTATCATTCCAGGTGGTGCGGCTCAGGATCTCAAAGCCGGTGCCCTTGAAGCGGAAGGACATAACCTTTGCGTTCGCAGCGGAATTCACCTTCAGCAGGTGGAGGGTATCATTGGACGCGTCACCGAGGAGCTTGCCTGCGGGATAGCTTCCGACACTCGAATCCCAATCCTTCTCGGCACCGTGGAGGGCGGCATCCAGCATGGCCTGCACCTTTGCGGGATCGGCACCCGTAACGGAATTGGCATTGAAGCTCAGGGAGTCGGAGAGATACATGGAGTACCCTTCGTCGTAGCCGTAATTCTCCTTCTGGTCGGAGCTCTGGAACGGCATCTTGTTGGGGGTATCGTAAACGGCCCAGATGTTGCCGGTCTCGTCGCTACCCGTGTTGATGTAGGTGATGGAGTTGTCACCCGTGAAGTCATCCTCGTAGTACATGACGTTGGCGGGGACGACCGTGACCTTCTGGGTCAGAGTAACACCGGCATAATGCGAATCCGAGGTTCTGCCGTTCTCCTGAATGCGGTAGGTTATCTCAATGGTGTCCGTACCCTCCATGAAGCGGTTCATGGAATAGGTCAGGGATTGACCGTCCGCGGTGAAGTCACCGTAGTTGGCCGTGCCGTTTGCAAAGGCCATATCCTTGATTGCCGTACCGTAGGGGTTGAGGCTGCCCAGGTCAGAAATATCGTTGCTGATGAAGGAATAGCCATCGCTCGTCAGATCCACGGGCAGGTTGTAGTCCAGCACGAAGACGCTGTCTGCCACGGCGTAGGTATAGACGGTCACAGGGAAGGGTCCGTAAGTATTTTCGCCGTCCTGAATGATGTAGTAGAACTGGTCGACACCGGTCTTCACGGAGTTGTAGGTAATGGTTTTACCGTTGTTCACCGTAGCATTGGGGTTGACAGCTCCGGCGGCGGTGACACCCGAGGCGGAGGACAGCACGACCTTCGCGGAGGACGAAAGGGAAATGGCATTGACATCTGTTCTGCCCAGCTTATAGCAGGAGCTGATAACCATTCCATCGTACTTGCCCGCGGGATTGGCCTTCATATCCATGTGGAGATAAACAGGACCGTTATAAGGACTTGTCACGTAAAGGTACACCCACGGATTATTTTTGCCGTTCTGCATCCAGTTCTGCGTAGGATTGGGAAGAACCACACGGCCCAGCTCATTGCCGTCCTTATCCGTCGCAACGAGCGCGCTTCCGTAATCGTTCAGCATAGCGGCTTGGTCACTGCCGACTCGGACACGGATACAGTCATACTGGTTAAAGTCGACCTCTCCAATACAGTACGTATCCCCATGGTTAAAGAACGTGAGAACATTGCTGTCATAACCTCCGTCCGCGAAGGGGGCGGAGCCCTCTATAGAGCCCATAGTGATCTTCACGTTCGCTACTGCCTCACTGAGCAAAGAACGTCCCGCAGCGTCGGTTATTTTAGCGATGGTATCCGTTGTCAGCCTTGCATTGCCCATTGTGACACTTTGGACCGTGTCCAGCATCAGGTTTCCGTTCTGATCCAGCTTACCGCCGGTGTAGAAGTGATGACCCGGGTAAATGTACGGGTTCTTCCGAACCACGAAATCCGCCACACCGGTTAGCTTTCGGGTTTCCCCGTTGGTATACGTGGCCATGCCTGTAGCTGTCACTGTATTGAGGAAGGTGTTTTCGTTCGCTGTCCACGTTTTATCGGGTACGTTGTATTTGAAGCCGTAAACGGTGATCTTCTCGCCAACCTTGATACCTGCTTGCAGAATGCTCTTGAGCTGGTCTGCTGTCTGGATCTTGGTCTCGGTGGAGGTGCCGTCGGCGCGATACAGAGTGACGATTATATCCGTGACCTTTGTATATTTATTAACGGTAACTGCATCATAACCGGCGTAGACACCGATAGTGGGATCGTTGAAGGTCAGGTTGGTCAGAGGCGCCTCGCCCTTGTTCTCCAGACCGAACTCGTAGACGATCAAATCGTCATCGGTTCTGTCCTTGACAAAGCCGTTATAGCCGATCTCCACGCCGTCCTGATACGCCTTCTTAGTGGTGACCATAGAGGGCTCGACGATCTTGATGTTGGTCTCGACGGAGAAGTTGGCAGCGCAACCGTGACGCTCCATGTAGAAGAAGTCGAAGTCATAGACTCCGCCCTCCTCGAAGCCGCACGCTTCGACGATGGAGGGGTCGTTCAGGTTGATGGAGACCTTGGAGATGGTGTGGGCGGCGCCAATGTCGAGCACGCGCACACCGTTGATGAAGAGGTACACGTCGTCGTCACCCGTGAAGGTGAAGAACAGCTCGTCGTCGTAGCGATAGACGAACTTCGCGTGTCCCTCCAGAGACAGGTTGTAGTTGACCGTATCGTAATATGCATAACCCGCCTTATCCATCTCATCCGAGAGAGGAATATGGGCAACGTCGCGGTAGGTTTCGCCGTCGATGCCATAGCCCTTGTCTCCGATGAGAGCGGGGCTCAGAGGATTGAAGGGATACTTGTACACACCGTTACCGCAGTAGTAGGTCTTGTATATGGGATCATCAAGAATGTAGGCATACTCATCAACCTGGGAATTGTAGATAGCGCCGTTCTCGGTATCGTACACAACGCCGTCGTAGCCCGTGTCGAAGACGTAGTGAACCTTTCCGTCCACAACCTTCTGCACGAGACGGATCTCGTTGTAGGTGTCCACGGTCTTACCGTAGCCGATATTGTCCGAGAAGGTGTTGTGCAGCAGGAAGTAAGCGGCCTCGTAGTAGGTGGTTACGCTCGTATACTCCTTCAGGTTGCCGGCATCAAACTTGGCCTTGGCCGCCGCGTAAGTGCCCAGTTTGCCACCATTGGCCTTGATCTGGGTGCGGAGCTTGTTGGCAAGATCCTCACCGCCCAGCTCCTCCAGCTTCGCGCCCATGGTATACCACATATTGTAGTAGCCGTTATCGGGATTCACCCACGGCTCGGGGAGATGCTTTTGCAGAAGCTTGGCCACGTAAGTCACCGTAGGCTGGGTGTACACCAACTTGCCGTCCACCAGCTTGGCCTGCACCAGATTCGTACGGATAATGCCGCCGTACATATTCTGCTTGACACCGCTGTTCAGGGTGAGCGCTACGGGAGCGGGCTCGGCGGGATCCTCTACCCAACCGTTCTGGATGAAGGTAGTACCATCAATACCGTTTCTGTCGACCCACGTTCCATTATCCCACCACGTACGCATATCGTCGAAGTGGGAAGAAGCAACGGTTCTGAGCAGACCAAAGCCGACGGTATTACCCAGATTGAACACGGCGGAGTAAGCGCCCTTGGATTCGTTGAAGGTTTCCGCCTGCTTTTTGGTTTCGAAGCCGTTCATCCAGTAGATCGTCGTGGTAGAATTCTTTTTGCCGTTGGTCTGGATGCGAAGGTAGGTGATCCAGCAATCGAGATCGCTGATATCGATCACGTCCGTGTAGGTTGTGCCGAAGGTGACGTCCAGTTCGACCGTCTTGACCCGAGTGTCACCGCTGTAGAAATGCACCAAAGGCTTTGCTCCGCCGGCGTTCTGAGAATAGCTCAGAGCGATGTAACGGGTCAGGTACGAGGGGGCCATCACGGTACCCTGAAGGTAGCGCTGGTCCTCGAGTTCCGCAGTGTAGCCCTTTCCTGTTCGCTTATGGATAACGGTTTTTCCGTCATGGATCACGGTACCCAAGTCTGTGCTCATGGTCACGTCGACGAGGGGCGCGACGCCCGAGAACGAATCATAATAAAGACCGTCAGCAGCAGTTTCGTAGATCTCATTATATTCGAACAGCATACCGTCCGCCGCGTAGTCGCGGATGGTAATAGGAAGCGACACGTAGCTCTGCCCGTCAGTAGCCTGGGCTTCAGGCTCCGCGTCGGCCGCGTGAATGTTCAGGGGAATGACAGGAAGCATGCCCAGAAGCATCACGATGCACAGAACGGCTGAGATCAGCCGCGTGGTTGTATTCAACCTTTTCATGATTGTTCACCCTCCATTATTAGAAAATGATGGTCCTTTAATTCTTGCAGGAAATCCCGTATGTCCGGCTCGGCCACGTCGGCAGTCACCTCAAACTCATCCGTCACGGCGGCGAGAAGCTCCTCAAGGGTGTGAGGCTTCTCGAGCAGTGACCAGATGAATTCCGCCACGGGGCTGAGCACAGCCATTTTTGAATCGTCCGCCCCGGGAGCGCCTATGGGTATCACCAAATACTCATCCATAAAGGCACGTACCGCGTAGCCGGGCTTTAACTGATACGATATTATCCCGTTATCGCTTGCCGAGCAACGATTCTCGGGTTCCTGCGGCGCGCCGCGCACATGATGATCCACGTAACCACTCCCTTCGAATTATTCGGGCCCCATAAGGCTTTTTTGGCCACATCCCATCAACGGAAACACTACGGGTATCCGCCAAATGGGTACAGTTATGCCAATAACCTCATGATATACAGCCTAATTATACCACACATTCGAAAAAATATCAAGACTCCTTCGAATATTTTTTCGATTTTACAGAATGTTCATAAAAGCCTGGTTGTTTTTTGATGCCAAACGGTGCTTTCCTTTGGGCGGACAAGGGGACGGGAGAGCTTGTATCGGGCGGAAGAAAAAAGCACAACGGGGCTTTCGGAGGCGTATCCAAAAGGCAAAAGCTCCCCCCGATAACTCGGGGGGAGCGCAGGGTGCTTTGACCGTCAGCCAATGAACTCGATGCTGCCAATCAGCATGAAGGTGCCGGGAAGCGTATCGTAGGTGATGTAGACGGGTCCCTTGTAATCAACCTTGGAGAGGTCGATCTCGATCACCGTGGGAGTCCATCCCTTGAGCGTGTAGGTCTTGGAAGCGATGATGTTCCCGCTTGCGGGAGACATGGTGCCGTTGGTGTCAACCTTGGACAGAATGATACGGTTGTTGGCGTTCTTGTTGTAGAGGTTCTGGGTGGTGGCGGAAGCGTCACAACCGTAGGTGATGATGACCTTGCTGTACTTGGACAGGTCGATGGTACCAACCCCGATTGCGCCCTGATGCACGAGGGCGGCCTTCTTCAAACCGCTGGCCTCGACCATGGGGTTCGAGGAATCGCAGATTCTGGGGCTATGACCGGTGACGGTCCACTGACTCATGGGAACCTCGTAGTTGACGGGCAGGGTGGGGGTGGTAGCCTCATCGTAGCGCTCGGCCTCCTCAGCAGAATCGAAGAAGGCGATGTAGGCGATGTCGATGGAGCAGCCTGCGGGCAAAGAATACTTCACCCAGCGATCGTTGGCGTCTTTGTAGGGCTGACCGTTGGCATCCAGCTTATAGCCGCACTCCAGCGGGTCGAAGCGGAAGTAGGAAACGGTCTTACCGTCATAGATGCCTGCGTCAATGAGGGACTTGGTATCGTATATAGCCACATGCCACTCGCCGTCAGCCACCACAGGCTGCTGAAGCATGGAGCTGTCATCCACGGGACCGGTACCCGTAGAGCCCATAAAGAACTGCATATTGGCACCGACCGCGTCGGACGTGCGGTAGCAGATGGCGACGTAGCGAGAACCCGTAACGCCGCTGAAGGGGAACCAGAAGGGATCGTTGCCCCCGGGAACCACGTGGACGTAGCCGTTCTCCAAGGTAACGGTACCGCTCTGCATATCCTTGCCGGGTCTGACCACGTTACCGACAGCCTTGTAGTCGAACAGGCTCACAGGCTCTGCGGGCTTCTCGACCAGCTTTGCCTTGGCGGACTTGATGGCGGCGGTGGCGTTATCCACGGCGGTCTGAGTAGCCTTGGTATCATTCAGCACGGTCTTACCCGCGGCAACCGCGTCGGAGTAGGCCTTGTAGCTGGCGGCGGTGTAGTCCGCGGAGCTCACGCTGCTGAATGCCTTGATAGCGGCCTCCAGAGCCGACTTGTCCACGTCGGTCAGGTTGCCGTAGGCGGTGTTGATGGCGGAGGTGGCCTTGTCGATGGCGGTCTGGGTAGCCTTGGCGTTGTTCAGCACGGTCTTGCCTGCGGCGACTGCGTCGGAGTAGGCCTTGTAGCTGGCCGCGGTGTAGTCGTCGCTGCTGACGGTGGAGAACTTGTTCACGGCAGCCTGAAGGGCGGTCTTGTCGGTAGCCAGCGCGGACTTGGCGGTCTGGATGGCCTTGGTGGCGGCATCCACCTCGCTTTGAATCGCGTCGGCGTTGTTCAGCACGGTCTGACCCGCGGCGACCGCGTTCTTGTAGGCCGTATAGGTAGCGTTGGAGTAGGTGCCCGCGGTCACGCCCGAGGCGGCATTGACGGCAGCCTTCAGAGCGGTCTTGTCCACCTTCACCAGAGCGGCGTAGGCGGTGTTGATGGCGGCGGTAGCCTTGTCAACGGCGGGCTGAGTCGTCTTGGCGTTATCCAACACGGTCTGACCCGCGGCGACCGCGTCGGCGTAGGCCTTATAGCTGGTGGCGGTGTAGTCGCCGGCGCTGACCGTAGAGGACTGATCCACGGCGGCCTGAAGGGCGGACTTGTCGGCGGTCAGGGATGCCTTGGCGTTCTGGATGGCCTTGGTTGCGGAATCGATCTCACTCTGGACCGCGGCGGAATTGTCCAGCACGGTCTGACCCGCGGCGACGGCGGCGGAGTACGCCTTGTAGCTGGCGGGGGTATAGTCGGCGGCATCCACGCTGTCGAAGGCGGTGATGGCGGCCTCCAGAGCCGTCTTGTCCACCGTCAGCTTGGACTTGGCGGTCTTGATGGCGGCGGTGGCGCTATCCACGGCGGCCTGAGTCGCGGTGATGTCGTTCAGCACGGTCTTGCCCGCGGTGACGGCGGCGGAGTACGCCTTGTAGCTGGCGGAGGAATAGTCCGAGGCCTTCACGCTGCTGAAATCGTTTACGGCGGCTTGCAGAGCGGTCTTGTCTGCGAGGACGATCACGCCCAGCGCGTCCTTGGCGGTCTTGATGGCCTTTGTGGCGGCATCCACCTCGGCCTGGGTCGCGTTCTTGTTGTTGACGTAGTACCCACCGGCGGTGGCGGCGGCCATGTAAGCGGCGTAGGTATCGGCGGTATAGAGCTTGGCGTTAGCCTTCTTCGCCTCGGCAATCGCGCTCTCCAGAGCGGTATCGTCGGCGGAGTAGGTGTCATAGCTCACCTGAGAAACACCGGGGATGTAGTTCTGGTAGACGTTGTTCAGGCGACCGGCGGGAGCGGCGTCACCGTAGCAGTAGAAGTCCTCCATCTCGTCGATCTGCACATCGGCATCCGCCCACTTGAACTCCACGTAGATCTCCTTGTAGCCGTCAATGCCCAGCATGGACTGAGGAACGGCGATCATCATCTTCTTACCCTTCACCTGATAGGAGACCTCACCGATCTCGGTAAAGCCGAAGGAATCGTCCACGGAGGTGCACTTGGCGACGGTGGTGGTGTTCTGATCCTTCGCGTTATAGTTAATGATGTAATCATAGCCGTACCAGCCGTTCACAGCGTTGCGGTCGGTGTTGACGAAGAGCTGCATCCAGGAGGCATCGGTGTTATACATGGAGATGTTGTTGGCGGTCTCCACGTAGAAGTAGATATACTCGGTGTCGGCAGTGACCTTGGCGGCCACGATGTCGTTGCGGCCGGTGGTATCGTCCTGATAGGTGTTTCCGAATGCCCGACCGTGACGGTTGAGCATATCGTTCTTGGGATCGTTGTAGTCCACAATGACCTTATCCCACTGAGCAAAGTCACCGGTTACGTTAATGGGATTACGGGCATCCTGCACCACCACGGGAGCCGCGCCCTTCAGCTTGGTCACGTTGGCGATGAGCTGCATATAGTAGTTGTCGAAGTAGCCGCCGCGGAGCATCTCGGCATCACGGCTGTACTCCTCGGAGGCGGTGTCCACGAAGGAAACGGGGAAGCCCTGGAGGTTGTTCTGTCTCTGGGCGACCCACTCGTTCCAGCCTGTCACCAGCACGTAGGGAACGTTGGCGGCGATGGCGCGATCCCACTGAGCCTGGAAGTTCAGACCGTACTTGGTCAGCTCGGGGTTGTTGTTGAAGGCGGCCACGGTCTGAGCGGGGGTCATGGTGCCGTCGAAGCTGCGTCCGCGGTTTCCGTTGGCTGCCGAGTAGTTGTAAACCGAGGAGGAGCTGAAGATGGTGTTACCGCTGTGCTGAGCGATGGACACGTTGATGGCGGAGGCATCACCCGTCACACTGGTGGTGGCGGTGAAGATACGCTGAGGCCACTCGAAATCCATCCAAGGCCAGCCGTCGGTCTTGTAGTTGGGGTCATTGGGCCACTGGTTCTGCTTGATGGTAAAGAAGTTATCGATGTTGGCGGAGTAGGGAGCCACGATGACGGGCTTGCCGTTGATGCGGAACCAGGAGTCGGGACACCAGTTGACCTTGTATACGTTGTTATAGAGAGACTTCACGACATTCGCGGCGCCGCTGTTGGTATAGGCCACGATCTGGGGCGCGTCGAAGCCCTGCTTGCGCAGCTCCTCGCTGACGCTCATGAGCTGCTTGAGGTTGCTGAGGTAATTGGAGTTGATCAGGTTGGTCAGGTCGATATAGAGGAAGTCAATGTTGGCGTTGGAGAGCTGCTCCATGTGCTTGCGCATGACCCAGATATCGTTGGAGTAGTAGTAGCCGTACAGAGGCTCGGAGAACCAGTGCATAGAGCCCACACCCGCATAGTGGGACAGATCCTTCGCACCCTCCTGGCCGTACTTATCCAGGATCTCCTGCAGATCGTACACGCCCGGGTCGCCGTGGAGACCCATCCACAGGAAGTAGAACAGACCCACGTAGTGCTCGCCGTTATCGCCGTACACGCCCACGTCCAGAGCCGAAGGAAGCTCACGGCCCAGATCGTCGGTGCCCGCGTAAGCGCCGCTGAGGTAGTTGTGATCGTTGGGAACGGTGTAGGAATATTCGTTACCGTTGACGGAGTAGGAAATGGTTACGGTATCGTCGCTGTTGTAGACGTACTTGAGGGTACCCTCATCGGTGTCCAGAGCCACGCTCGCCTTGTCCTCATAGGCGGTATTCGACCAGATGTAGTCGGACACCTGGAAGGCGGCGGCATCCTCGTAGGTGGTAAAGCCTGCAATCAGGCGGATGTCGATGGTGCCTGCCTCGGTCAGGGGATCCAGACGGAGGACGGTGGGGTGCTTGTCCCCGCCCGAGATGGAGGAGATGTCCACAACCACCTTGCCCCATTTGCTACCCGAGGTAGCGGGCCAGTCGAAGTCCACGCTGTGATCCGTGCTGTCGTACGTCGTGACGATCTGACCGTTGCCGCCCGAGGTCAGGCGGTAGAAGATGGTCAGATAGTTGAAATTCTTGCCTGCCATATTGGGCTGAGGCAGATGGACGTAGGAATCCTCACCGGTGGTGGTGATGCGGAGATAGCTACTGCTCTTAACGCTGTAGCTCATTTCGTTTTTGTTGGTAAGCTGGGAGACGCAGGACTTGTCACCGCCGACCACCACGTAGTTGGGCACGGTGGTGCGCAGGTTATCCATGGAGGCGGCGTATGCATCGGCGGCCGCCTTAGTCTCAAACAGGGCCACCGAGCGGAGATCCGCCCACTGACCCGCGGTAGCGGTGGCCAGAGGATCAATGCGCAGGGAGGTCAGGGTGACGTTCGCCCCGGTACCCATGACGGAGGACACGTCCACCACCATGCTGTCCCAGTTGCCCGAGGTATCCTTCCACTTCCAGGAGGCCTTCGCGTCGCCCCAGGAGGTAACACCGTCGGTTCTCTTCGCGTACATAGCACCCGAAGAGCCGGCCGCGTTAGTACGGTAGACCAGAACGGCGTACTTCATGTGGGTGGTGCGGGCGGTGGGGGTGGGGAGCTCCAGATAGGGATTGGTGCCCGTCGCGGTGAAGCGGGTAAACTTATCGTTGACGGGGGTAATGGTGACCTGATTGGTCTTACCGAAGCTCAGCTTGGCAGACAGATCCGCCTCATAGGAGGGATCGGGGGTGGTATAGCCCTTGAAGCGCGCGGCAAAGGCGGAGGCATCCTCGCGCGTGGCAAAGCCGGCGACGTAGCGGAGGTCGATGGTGCCGCCCGCCACGGTCAGGGGATCGATACGGAAGCCGGTATAGGTGGTTCCGCTCTTGGCGATGGAATTCAGATCAATGATCTGGGTCGCCCACGCGCCGGTGGTATTCCCCCAGGTCCACTGCACGCGGGTGCT
This sequence comes from Eubacteriales bacterium, assembly GCA_045592305.1. GTDB lineage: Bacteria > Bacillota > Clostridia > Oscillospirales > CAG-272 > CAMEON01. The sequence goes on from JAZNUO010000353.1 coordinate 22,195, forward strand.
GGGGCTCATGGTCGCGCCGTCGCTGCGGTTCACGAAGATCTCGCCCATGGAGGCGACGTTGGTGCGGTAGACCACCACCATGTAGCGCATATCCCGCGCGTTACATCTGGGGGCGGGGAGCATGACGTTGGGGTCCGCCGTGATGGAGTTCACGCGCAGATACTGTCCGCCCGCGAAGGTATAGGTCATGTGCTTTTCCTTCCGCAGACCGGTGTACTCGTCGGACAGGTCCACGGCGTAGTTGGGCTCCAGCGTGTCAAAGCCCTCCAGACTCTTGGCAAAGGCGGTAGCCGCCGCGTTGCTGGAGAAGCAGGTGATGGAGGCGATGTCGATCACACCGGTGCTGTTCAGGGGATCCAGACGGAAATTGGTCAGCGCATTACTGCCTGCGTTCCCCGAAATAGAGGTCAGCTTCACGATCTGAGTGGCCCACTGACCCGTGGTGTTGCCGTATTTCCACGCCACGCAGGACTTTGCATCGCCCATGTTCACCATGGTGCCCGAAGCGTTCTTATACTGGGCGTAGAAGGCGCCTTCGGCACCGGACACCTTGGTGCGGTACAGAATGACCGCGTAGTCCATGCCGGTAGCCTTGCCGGAGGGCTTGGGCAGATACATGTAGGGATCAGCGCCCGTGGCGTTGAAGCGGGTGAATTTCCCGTTCACGGTGGCGTAGCTGAGGGTGTGCACGTTGGTGAGAGCCACGCTGTCACCGAAATCCAAAGTATAGTTGTCGCTCAGAAGGTCCCAGTTGTCCTGATTGGCCTCGTAGGCAACAGCCTGCTCGTAGGTGGGGAAGCCAATGACGGTCTTGATGTCCACGTACTGTCCCGAGGCGGACAGATCCAGCATATCCATACGGAGGGTGGTATACTTATGGCTGCCCGCCGTGTCGGACATATCCAGAATCATCGCGTCCCACTTGTCCACAGCCTCGTAGGCGCGCTTGACCATGGAGTTGGGGTTCTCGGAGAGCCCCACGCCGCTGTAAGCGGTGTAGAAGCTGATCTTGGCGCGGTAACCCGTTACGGGAGTCTTGTACACGACCACCAGATACTTCATCTGGTTGCTGGCGCAGGTGGGCACGGGAAGGTGCACCCACGGGTCATTACCCGTAGCGGTGAAGCGGGTATAGGACCCCATATCGGCTACCTTCACACCGTTCGTCGCGGGGAAGGCAGGAATGCTGGAGAAATTGACACGGTACTTATTGCCCGTGTTATAGTTTCCCTCAGCGGGGGTCTGCCAGGTGAATGCCGATGCCATCGGCATCAGCATACAAACGCAAAGGAGGAGGGAGATCAAGGTCATGGATAGCTTCTTCATGGAATTGCCCTGCCTTTCAGTAATTCACCAAGGGAGCGCGAGGCGCTTCTCCTCGGCACGAGGAAATTATAGCACAATTTTCCGGAATTTGTCAAGCCATTTTTATAATATTTTTTTCATGGAGAAACATGCCGTTGTGCAATTTGACCATACATTTATATAGCCCTATTTTAGTGATATTTTGCGCAAAAAAATGGCTCAAAACCCTTGACAGAATCCCGTTTTCACGCTATAATATAGGTGTATCTGACGGAAAGTCTCCCATTTGGTATTCTGACTGAAAGGTGCGGTGAACCGAATCAGCCCTGCCGACCTCCCCCGTGGAGCCGTCGACCTCTGTTTGCGTGCCGTATCCGCTCCGTAGGATACGGCATTTTTCTACACATACAGGAGGTACCGTCATGGAAACCAGAGTCGCCGTCATGAGCATCATTGTGGAAGCCCCCGATTCGGTGGAGCCCCTGAACGCCCTGCTCCACGAGTACGGTTCCTGCATCATCGGGCGCATGGGCATCCCCTACCGCGAGCGAGGCATCAGCATCATCAGCATCGCGCTGGATGCCCCCGACAACACCATCTCGGCTCTGGCGGGTAAGGTTGGCAACCTCGTGGGAGTCAGCGTCAAGACCGCCTACTCGAGCGTGAAGGGAGCCGCCCATGGCTGATCTCCGCGCTCTCATTGACAAGCTGACCGCGGGGGAGAGTCTGACCGTCGAGGAATACTCTATAATAATAAAGGAAAGGAATCCCGATTCCGCCGCCTGCCTCGCCGCCGCGGCCACCGAAAAGCGAAAGGTCATCTACGGCAAGACCGTCTATATTCGCGGCCTCATCGAGGTCAGCAATATCTGTAAAAACGACTGCCACTACTGCGGTATCCGCGCGGGGAACCCAAACTGCGACCGCTACCGCCTCACCGAGGAGGATATTCTCTCGGCCTGCGCCGAGGGGTATGAGCTGGGATTTCGCACCTTCGTCCTCCAAGGAGGCGAGGACGGACACTTCACCGACGAGCGGCTCACTTCCCTGCTCCACGCCATCAAGGCAAGCCACCCCGACTGCGCCGTGACCCTGTCCTTGGGCGAGCGTTCACGGGAGAGCTACCAAAGGCTCTACGAGGCGGGGGCGGATCGTTACCTTCTCCGCCACGAGACCGCCACCAAGTCCCACTACGAAAAGCTCCACCCCGCCCCCCTGTCCTTCGACGAGCGGATGCGGTGCCTCTACGACCTGCGGGACATCGGCTACCAAGTAGGCTGCGGCTTCATGGTGGGTTCCCCCTACCAGACCCCCGAGGACATCGCCCGCGACCTGAAGTTCATCGAGGAATTCAAGCCCGATATGTGCGGCATCGGTCCCTTCATCCCCCACAAGGACACCGTGTTTGCCGACTTCCCCGCGGGAACGGCCGAGCTGACCTGCTATCTGCTCTCCATCGTACGTCTCATCCATCCCCCCGTTCTGCTTCCCTCCACCACGGCGCTGGGCACCATCCACCCCGCGGGACGGGAGCTGGGCATCCTCGCGGGTGCCAACGTGGTCATGCCCAACCTCTCCCCCGCCTCGGTGCGGAGGAAGTATATGCTCTATGACAACAAGGTCTCCGACGGTGCCGAGTCCGCCCAGAGCAAAGCCGAGCTGCAGCGCCGCATGGCTTCCATCGGCTACGAGGTAGTCACCGCCAGAGGGGACGTGAAGAAATAAATCCGATTCTCTACTTTTGGTTTAGTTTTCAATTTATCATTTATAAATCTGATCGGAAAGTACAGATCGCCGCGGAAATGTACGGTATTCTGCCATTCTGACCGTAAGAAAGGAACAACACCATGGCAAACGCAATCTACAACCCCAAGTCCCTGAAAGCCGAGGAATTCATTCACGACGGCGAGATCCGCGAGACTCTCGCCTGGGCCGAGGCCAACAAGCGCAACGTAGCGCTCATCGACTCCATTCTGGATAAGGCCAGACCCCAAAAGACCGAGACGGGCTACGTCTGCGCGGGACTTTCTCACCGCGAGGCTTCGGTGCTTCTGGCCTGCGATATCCCCGAAAAGATCCAAGAGATCTACAAGATCGCCGAGGAGATCAAGCTGGCCTTCTACGGCAACCGCATCGTCATGTTCGCCCCCCTCTACCTCTCCAACTACTGCGTCAACGGCTGTGTCTACTGCCCCTACCACCTCAAGAACAAGCAGATCCCCCGCAAGAAGCTGACCCAGGAGGAGGTGCGCGCCGAGGTCATCGCCTTGCAGGATATGGGTCACAAGCGTCTGGCCATTGAGGCGGGGGAGGATCCCAAGAACAACCCCATCGAGTATATTCTGGAGTGCATCAAGACCATCTACTCGGTGCACCACAAGAACGGCGACATCCGCCGCGTCAACGTCAACATCGCCGCCACCACGGTGGAGAACTACAGAAGACTCAAGGAGGCGGGGATCGGCACCTATATTCTGTTCCAGGAGACCTACCACAAGGAGAGCTATCTGAAACTCCATCCCACGGGTCCCAAGCACGATTACGATTACCACACCGAGGCCATGGACAGAGCCATGGAGGGCGGTATCGACGACGTGGGTCTGGGGGTGCTGTTCGGTCTGGAGCTCTACAAGTACGAGTTCGCGGGGCTCATCATGCACGCTGAGCATCTGGAGGCGGTTCACGGCGTGGGCCCCCACACCATCAGCGTCCCCCGTCTGAAGCGCGCCTCGGACATTGACCCCGACCAGTTCGACAACGGCATCGACGACGAGACCTTCGCCCACATCACCGCCTGCATCCGTCTGGCGGTTCCCTACACGGGCATGATTATCTCCACCCGTGAGAGTGAGGCCGTCCGCTCCCGCCTGCTCCATCTGGGCATCTCCCAGGTCAGCGGCGGCTCCCGTACCTCGGTGGGAGGCTACGCGGGCTATGCCCCCGACGAGCGTCCCCACGATACCGAGCAGTTCGACGTGTCGGATCAGCGTTCTCTGGACGAGGTGGTGCGCTGGCTCATGGAGAACGGTCACATTCCCTCCTTCTGCACCGCCTGCTACCGCGAGGGGCGCACCGGCGACCGCTTCATGAGCCTGTGCAAGAGCGGTCAGATCCTCAACTGCTCCCACCCCAACGCCCTCATGACCCTCTCGGAGTATCTGGAGGACTATGCCTCCCCCGAGACCAAGGCGATCGGCTACGAGATGATCGCCCGCGAGCTTACGCGCATCCCCAAGGAAAAGGTGCGCACCATCGCCGAGCAGAATATCAAGGATATCCGCAATTCCAACAGGCGAGATTTCAGGTTCTGATTTTCAAATTGGGGTTAGAAGGGCGGGGGTTTCACCCCGACACCCCTCCAAGGAACCTTTGGGAAAGGGTTCTTTAGAATCTCCAAAAATCTTGAAAAAGGCATTGGTAAGTAATACTTTTTTGAAGGTTCTTGAAGGGA
>JAZNUO010000354.1:0-5835 GCA_045592305.1 Eubacteriales bacterium
CTTGAGCGCCTCGGCGCGCACCGGTAGGTGCAAGAAAATTGCTGTGAGCCAAAGGGTTTTCAGCAATTTTCCGGTTCCGTATGTTTCTCGTTATTGCCAATTTTCTTGCGGCTTCCGCCGCGCGTCAGAGGGCGTTCCCCCCTCCGACACCGCCCCCCTAAACTCCTGTTTACTCCCGGGGGCTTCGCCCCCTAGGAACCCCTCTGGAGAGGCGGGAGGACGGATAAACTCACCGACAAACCCAAATTTGACGCAGTTCGGTAGTTTGCTCTCCTATTATACCACAAACCCGCCCCATTGTAAAGAAACCCCGCCCGAAAATTTGAAAAACATTCATAAAATCTCAAAATAATCCACGATTTCTCGTGCTATACTAATGCGGTAAAGCAAAACCCGAAGGAGACACCCATGCAGACACCGACCCAAACCGTCATTGACTTCCACACCCACGCGTTCCCCGATGCCCTCGCCCCCCGCGCCATCGCCCAGCTCACCATCAACGCCGCCGCCAGCGGGTACACTCCCCTCACCGACGGCACCGTCGCGGGTCTGATCCGCTCTATGGACAAGGCGGGCATTCAACGCTCGGTAGTCTGTAACATCGCCACCAACCCCCGCCAGATGAAGAAGGTCAACGATTTTGCCATCGCCTCGGGGGAGAACCCCCGCCTCATCCCTCTGGGCTCGGTCAATCCCGGCGCGACCCGCCACGAGGTCGAGTCTGAGCTGGACCGTCTCAAGACCGCGGGCATCCCGGGCATCAAGATCCACCCCGACTACATGAGGGTGGAGATCGACTCGGATACATTCACCCCCATCCTCAAGGCCTGCGAGGAGAGAAACCTGTTCGTCATCACCCACGCGGGCTTCGACCCCGTAGAGCCCAACCATATTCATTGCGCGCCCGATATGGTGCTGCGGGTTCTGGACAGACACCCCGCCCTCAAGCTGGTGGTGGCACACACGGGAGGCTTTGCCTGTGAGAGGGACGTGCTGGACAAGCTCTGCGGCGCGCCCTTGTGGCTGGACACCTCTCTGTCCGCCATCCGCCGCGGAAGATCCGCCGAGTGGGGGGCGCTCTGCGCCGAGATCCTCCGCCGCCACGATCCCGCCCGCGTCCTCTTCGCCACCGATACCCCGTGGTCAGACCCCGCCGCCGAGATTGCCTTCGTAAGAAGCCTCGCCCTGACGCAGGAGGAGACCGAGGGAGTCCTCCACGGGAACGCGGAGAGGCTGATCGGGTCTTGCTTGAAGAAAATGTAAATTGGGGTTTATCGGCAGGGGTTTCACCCCTGCACCCCACCAAAGAACCTTTTGCAAAAGGTTCTTTGGAATCTCCAAAAACCTTTAAAAAGGATTGACAATTAATGCTTTTTTGAAGGTTCTTGAAGGGAGTCCAGAGGGAAACTTCTTGCAAGAAGTTTCCCTTTGGCGCATCCCCATAAACCCAAATTTGAATTACGCAACGGCACTCACAAGAGCGCCGTTCTTTTTTTGCATTCACACTTTATTTACAAATGGAATCCCCCCGTTTTGTTGACTCCATACAATAAATGTAGTATAATTATGGTAAATTGGGGGAGAAGTGGTTTTCGCGGTAAAGTCCTTCCGATGTGTCTGTTTTTGGGTGAGGAATCACCCCGAAAAGCCCCCTCGGACGGCCCGCCCGAAGCCCCGATCTCCCAAAATGTACGTTTGACTGAAAGGAATTTGGTAGAGGTTCAATGTTGAGTTTTGAAAAGCAGGAAACCAAGGGGCGCGCCGAAATGCTCGCTCTGTTTGATGCCGGAACCTTTGTGGAAACGGGCGCGTTCGTCCGCCGCAAGGGGGAGGATCAGCCCTATGATGCCGTTCTGACGGGCTACGGCTCGGTGGGCGGCAAGCTGGCCTTCGCTTTCGTGCAGGACAGCGACCGCAAGGCAGGCGCTCTGGACGAGGTGGGTGCCAATAAGATCGAAAAGCTGTACGAGCAGGCGCTCCGCGTGGGCGCGCCCGTGATCGGCGTGTTTGACTCCGCGGGCGCGGTGGTCTATGACGGCGCTCCCGCCCTGACCGCCTACGGCAGAGTCATGAAGTGCGTGTCTGCCGCCTCGGGGATCATTCCCCAGATCGCCCTGATTCAGGGGGTCTGCACGGGTATGGCATCGGTCATCGCCTCCATGTTCGACGTGACCGTGACCGTCAAGTCGGTCTCCGAGATCGCCTTCCACAGCGGTGCCGCCAAGGGGGAGGACAAGACCCCCTACGCCGAGAACTGCGGTCTGTGCGCCATCAACTGCGAGGACGAGCCCACCGCCGTGGCATCCGTCCGCGGACTCATCACCCTTCTGCCCCGCAATAACCGCGACGTATCCGACGTGGAGCCCACCGACGATCCCGCCCGCCCCGTCCCCGCCGACGAGCTGACGGGTCTGGCTCTGGTCAAGGCCCTGGCCGATGGCGGTCAGGTGATCGATCTCTACGAGGCCTTCGCCCCCGAGATGACCACCGCCCTCTGCGCCATCGGCGGAAGAACCTGCGGTGTCATCGCTACCGACGCTTCCGTCGAGGACGGTAAGCTCACCCCCAAGGGTGCCCGCAAGGCCGCCCGTCTGGTGTCCTTCTGCGATGCCTTCTCCATTCCCGTGGTGACGCTGGTGGATGCCGCCGGTATCGACAATTCCGCGCCCCGCGAGCCCGCTCCCGCCTTCGGTAAGCTGGCCAAGGCCTACGTCACCGCCACCACCGCCAAGATCAGCGTGGTTGTGGGCAACGCCTACGGCGCGGCCTTTACTCTGCTGGGCTCCCGCGCCCTGGGAGCGGATCTGGCTCTGGCACTCCCCGAGACCGTGATCTCGGTTCTTCCTCCCGAGGTGGCCGTGGCCTTCCTCATGAATCATCAGATTACCGAGGATAAGCCCCGCGAGGCCGTGGAGGCTGAGTGGATGGAGACCGTCGCCTCCCCCGTGGCCGCCGCCGAGTCGGGTGACATCGACGATATCGTCCCCGCCGCCGAGCTCCGCGCCCGCCTGTCCTCCGCCCTCTATATGCTGGCTGAGAAGGCCGACACCGCCCCCGACCGCAAGCACGGCGTTCCCACGCTGTAAGGAGGTCGCTCCATGAAAAGAATCATAACCCTGTCCCTTGCCGCCCTGCTCCTGATCTCTCTGCTGCTGGTCTCCGCGTCCTGTAGTATGGAGAGCATGACGGGCTACACGCGGCTGAGAGATCATATTTCCTCTGCGCCGAAGGGAACTGTGGAGCTGGACGGTAAGAGCCTTGGCTTTGTATCGGTCAAGCTTTACGTTCCTGTTACCGAGGGTGAATCCCCCAACGAGGTTCACTTGCTTGGCGAGGGTGCCACCCAAGCCGGCCCCGTCTACCTGACACTGGTCATGAACGGCAACCCCGAAAAAGCACAGCTCTTTTACCGTGTGATCAACTCCAAGGATCAATCGGTGGCGGTGTCTGCGGATGCTACCATCCTGCTGAATCAATATACCGGTAATGACCCCATCGATTTCACCGTGGTTTCAAACATTCGTCCCGTCCACGAGCAGGACTACAGCGTAGCCGTCACGTCCATGCTCAACTCCCTGCTTCTGGCTCTGGATACCTACACCACCGAGAAGCTGGACATGGACGCTCATGAGCTGGGCTTCATCGCCCTGTCGAATAAGTACATGGCTCCCGCCGAGCAGGCTGAGGTCGAGGAGGACCTCGGCGGTGCCTTCTCCAAAGAAAGACTCAGCATGGCCGGCCTCATGATCATTCAGGGCATGGGCATGGTGTTCCTCGTCCTCGCCATCCTGTGGATGGTGCTCCTGATCTTTAAGAAGGTGTTCTATAAGGATCCGAGTAAGCAGGAGAAGAAGGCAGAAGCCCCCGCCGAGGCTCCCGCCCCCGTAGCCGCTCCCGCCGATGACGGCGCGCTGGTGGCCGCCATTACCGCCGCCGTTGCCGCCTATATCGATTCCGACCCCGCACTCTCCTCCCGGTTTGCCGGAGGCTTCCGTGTTGTCTCCTTTAAGAAAAAGAACGGCAAGACCTCCTGGAATCACTGATACACTCTATACTTGAAAGGAAAAACCATCATGAAAAGATTTTCTGTAACCGTTAACGGTGTCGCATATGACGTAACTGTGGAGGAGATCGGCGGTGCCGCCGCTCCCGTAGCCGCTCCCGCCCCCGTGGCAGCCCCCGCCGCCGCCCCTGCTCCTGTCGCTGCTCCCGCCGCAGCCCCCGCTCCTGCCGCCGCTCCCGCCGGACCCGCAGGCGCCGTGGCCGTCAAGGCTCCTCTCCAGGGCACCGTCATGAAGGTGCTGGTGAAGCCCGGCGATAAGGTTGCCAAGGGCTCTCCCGTCTGCGTCATCGAGGCGCTGAAGATGGAGAACGACGTCCCCGCCCCCGCCGACGGCACCGTGGCCTCGGTTAACGTCAAGAGCGGCGACAGCGTCAAGACCGACGAGGTCCTCTTGACCCTCAACTGATAAGCCTTTCTGCCCCCACAAAAAACTTGAAAGGAAGGTTTATCCATGTCCGATTTGATTGAAAGCCTATTGAACTTTTTGACGGGCACGGGTATCTGGAAGGTACTGTTCTGCCCCACGGGCGAGGGTCAGGGTCTCTTTGATCTGGCCGAATCCGGCTGGGCGTTCAACCCCACCGCATGGCAGCTTCTGGTCATGTACGCCATCGTGGGTATCCTCGTGTACCTCGCCATCGTCAAGAAATTCGAGCCTTTGCTCCTGCTCCCCATCGCCATCGGTATGATGCTGACCAATCTCCCCGGCGCGAACCTGTTCCATCTGGACTACTTTATCGCCGACAACATTGACTTCGGCTTCATCCTCCACCACGGCGGTTTCCTTGACCTCCTCTACCTCGGCGTCAAGCTGGGCATCTACCCCTGCCTGATCTTCGTGGGTATCGGAGCCATGACCGACTTCACCCCCCTGATCTCCAACCCCAAGTCCCTGCTCATCGGCGCGGGTGCCCAGTTGGGTGTATTCGTGGCCTTCGCCTTCGCCCTGATCTCGGGCGTGTTCGACCTCAACGAGGCCGCCGCCATCGGTATCATCGGCGGCGCCGACGGCCCCACAGCCATCCTAGTGACCAAGACGCTGGCCCCCGCCCTGCTGGGTGCTATTGCCATCGCGGCCTACTCCTACATGGCCTTGATCCCCATGATCCAGCCCCCCTTCATGAAGCTCCTCACCACCGACAAGGAGCGCAAGATCAAGATGACCTCCCTGCGTCCCGTGTCTCAGCTTGAGAAGGTGCTGTTCCCCATAGTCGTGACCTTCGTGGTAGGTCTCATCGTCCCCGACGCGCTGGCTCTGGTGGGTTGCCTTATGTTCGGGAACCTCCTGAACGTCTGCGGCGTTACCGACCGCCTGTCCAAGACCGCCCAGAACGAGCTGATGAACATTGTCACCATCTTCCTCGGCATCTCGGTGGGCGCGACCGCCTCCGCCGCCAACTTCCTGAGACTTGAGACCATCCTCATCATCTTCTGCGGTCTCGCCGCCTTCGTGGTCTCTACCTGCGGAGGTCTGCTCACCGCCAAGATCATGAACAAGCTCTGCGGCGGCACCATCAATCCTCTGATCGGCTCGGCAGGTGTCTCGGCTGTGCCTATGGCCGCCCGCGTGTCCCAGATCGTGGGTCAGCAGTATGACCCCACTAACTTCCTCCTCATGCACGCCATGGGTCCCAACGTGGCAGGTGTTATCGGCTCTGCCGTCGCCGCAGGCGTGTTCCTGCCCACCTTCGCGTGAGGAACGAGGGGCTCTGCCCCTGACCCCCGCACGAAACCCTTTTTGAAAAAAGGGTTTCGTGACTTCCCAAAAACCT
>JAZNUO010000355.1:0-4215 GCA_045592305.1 Eubacteriales bacterium
CCTATGAAGCCCTCTACGAGTCCTCCTTCCCCCCCGCCGAGCGAAAAACGCTGGACTATATGCTCTCGGGCGAGCGCGCCCACGCCTACGAGGTGCTGGTGATCTCCACCCCCGAAAGTCCCGTGACGGGCATGGTCATCACGGTCAGCCACGGCAACCTCACCATGCTGGATTACTTCGCCGTCTCCCCCGATCTCAGAGGACAGGGACTGGGTCACGCCGTCCTCCCCCTCATTCGGGATCACGTCCGAGGTAGCGGCGGCGGTCGCTTCTTCTTGGAGATCGAGACCCCGCCTCCTCTCTGTATCCCCCGCGACCCCTGCGATAACCCCGAGCAGCGGGTGCGGCGCAAGGCCTTTTACCTCTCGGCGGGCATGGTGGAAACGGGGGTACGGGCGTTCATCTATGGAAACGATATGGAGCTTCTGGCCTTCCCCGAGGATGCGGGGGCAGTCACCTTTGAAGGGTATGACGCGCTGCTGAAGGCTACCTTCCCCCAAGGGATGGAGGCCGAAAGGATCTGAAATCAAAGGGGAGAGGCCGCCGCGTCTCCCCTTTTGTGATCCGACCGAAAATTTTCGGGAATTTCCGCATTTTCGGTAGCCCTTCCGCCGAAAATATCGTCTATAGCTTACGAGGGGGCATCCCACCCCTTCCATCTCCCCAAAGGAGGCACCCAAACCGTGAAACAATCAACCGCCGCCCTCCCCTCCGACGAGCGCCTCGTCTCGGACGAGGGGATCATCGACCTCTACTGGAATCGGGACGAGGCCGCCATTACCGAGACAGACCGCAAGTACCGCGGCTACCTCCATACCGTAGCGTGGAATATCGTAAGGGACGAGCAGGACTGCGAGGAATGCCTCAACGATACCTACCTGAGGACTTGGAACTCCATCCCGCCCCAGAGACCCAACTGCCTCAAGGCCTTCCTCACCAAGATCACCCGCTCCATCGCCATTGACCGCTACCGCAAGGAGCGGCGGCAGAAGCGGGTCCCCACCGAATGTACCCTCTCCCTGTCCGAGCTGGCGGAGACCCTGTGCGGGGACTCCCCCGAGGTGGAGTACGAGTCGGCGGTGGTGGGCAGGGTCATCAACGATTACCTGCGGACACTAAGCGAGCGGGATATGTGCCTGTTCGTCAGCCGCTACTTCTGCTCTGACCCCATTTCGGATATTGCGGAAAGATGCGGCATGAGCGAGTCGGGGGTCAAAAAGGCTCTGTTGCGGCTCCGCGAGGGACTGCGGGAAAAGCTGGAAAAGGAGGGAATCCGACTGTGAAGCACGCAAGCGAAAAAAAGCAGGACCTCCTGTTGGATGCGCTGTCCTGCATTGACGAGGATATTCTGGAGAAGGGCTTGGCTCTGCGGGACGGGGCGACCGTGACCGCGCCCAAAGCGGCGGAGTCCGCTCCCAAGACCGCCGTTCCCACACCCGCCGCACCCCCTCTGTACGATCTGACCCGACACCCCGACAAGCCCCCGAAGAAGAATCCGTGGCGGATGCTGGCGGTGGTGGCGGCTGCCTGCCTGCTCCTTTGTGTCGTCCCTCTGTCCATGTGGATGGTGGGAAGCCTCTCCAAGAGCGGTGACGCGCCGGAGGATGCCGACGGAACCCTCGGAAACCACGCGGGGATCCAGAACGGGGCCGACGCGGAGGACTTTATTCCCAACGCGCCCGGGGACGGATGGGGGGAGAATGACGCGCCCGAGGCGGAAGCGCCCGCTGAGACAGAAGTATTCGAGGATACCGCCGAGATCATGTTCCCCGATGGTATCGAGACCGAGGACCGGTGGGAGGCGGAGACCGAGCCCGAGACCGTCTTTGAGCCCGAGGAGCTGGTCTGGAGCACGGTATCCAAGACCGATGACATGGCAGAATACACTGCTACGGGACACAACGGAGCCGCCATTACCCTGATCGGCATCAAGGACGGCACCTCCTTCCCCGCCGAGGATGAACTGGCACTCCACATGGTTGGACAGTGGCTGGCTTCCCTGTATACTCTGGACTACGGCTACCATTTCCCGCTGTTCTACGAGTCCTTCGTGCAGGAGGTGTTCATCAAAGAGGCCGTTCGGTACGGTTTGGACTACCGCTACGCCATTCAGCGCATGGAGGAGGTCGCTACCGATCTGCTCCTCATTGACCAGGTGTATATGAAGCTCCATTTGGACGAAAACACTCTGCTGACGGGAGAGGAGCTGGAGTCCTATCGCGACACCCGACCTGCCATCAAGACATCGCGGGGCTTTGATCCCCAAGGCATCACCGCTGTCCGCCGTGTACGGGTCTCGGGGAACATTGAAATTGACGGCTTCACACCCGCGGAATCGGTGTTAGGCGAGGTCTTCTACCTTTATGAGTACGAGGGCGCGTGGTATCTGGACGAGGGCTTTATGGACGATGACCTGTCCATTGACCTGCTGGAAACGCACAGGGCCGAAACGGGCTTCTATAAGACCTATACCGCCACGGGCAACGTGGTCGCCATCCGTGGGAATTACCTGTATCTGGACACGGGGGAGGCCTTCCGCATGGACAGCGCAACTATTCATAATCAGACCGACGGCGGGGATTGGCACGAGGCCGAGATTCGCGTGGGGGACACCGTCACCGTCACCCACTACTCCCTGACCCTTGAGGGTCTGCTCTCGGGGATGGATCCCGAGCAAGCCGATCCCGATACCGAATGGGAGCTGTCCGCCGCCACCCGTATTGACATCATGGGATAAAAACATCCCGCAGGGCTTTGTGCCTTGCGGGATTTCTTTATGTATGGAATTCAGTCCTTCCCACCCGTTTGGGAGTCGGTCCGCGCCACGGTACAAAGGATCACGCTCCGTGCCCCCGCCTCCACCAAGAGAGCGGCGCAGCGGTTCAGAGTCGCCCCTGTGGTGCAAAGATCGTCGCAAATCACCACGGTGCGGTCGCGAACCGTCTCGATAGCCTTGTCGGCGAGGATATAGGAGGAGGCGGCGTTGACCGCCCGCCGGACGGCGTTCAGGGTCTTTTGCTCCTCGGTCTTGCGGTGGGTGCGCTTTATGAGCGCGGCAAAATCACCGCCGCAAGCCTCTGCCAAGGCTTTTGCCAATCGCGCGGCTTGGTCGAAGCCGTCCTCACGGACAGCGGCTCGGCGGCGGGGCGGGTAGGTGAAGAGGATGGCCTTGTCCTCACCCATCGGGGCGCGGGCGGGGAGGGTGGCGGCGGCATCCAGCAGGCGAGGCGCCAGCCGCTCGGCCACGAAGGAAAAAGCGCGGGGATCTCCCTCGTGCTTGAGGTGGTAGATGAGCTTTTCGGGGATGCCGTCGGCGCGCCCGGGGCGGTAGTGAACGAGGTAGACCAGACCCCGACCCGCGTCGGCGGCGGCATGGTCGGCGGCCTCGGTGATCGCGGTCTCCCACGCGGTACGGCAAAGGGGACAGAAAACCGTTTCGCGCTTTGCGAAGGGCGGGAGAAGATCGCCGCAGCCCACGCAACGGGGCGGAAAGAGGAGGTCGCGGGCGGCGTTTCCCACAGTCTTGACGGCAGAAGCGGCTCGGCGGCTCACGCGCTGTCCCCCTTGCGATTGACCGCAGGGCAGTCGGTTCGTCCCATAATGTAGTCCATACTCACGCCATAGTAGTCGGCCAGGATCATGAGGGTCTCGGTGGGAGGTACCCGCACACCGTTCTCGTATTTGGACAGGAGCGCCTGCTCAATGCCTGTTTCCATTTGCACCTGGAGCTGGGTCTTTTCCTTGTAGAAACGCAATTCTTTGAGTCTGCTGATCATGATCCGACCTCCTTTGGGGATATATGACATTTTATCATATTTTTTGGAGAGTCAGCATGACAATCTGTCATGCGAAGCAAGAGGATGAAAAAGAGTTGGTTTTCAAATTTGGGTTTATAGAAGAGTTTTGCATATGTACTTTTCTTTCCGTGGCGAAAGAAAAGTACCAAAAGAATCGCCACTTAAGGGAGTCACCCACGGTGCCTCCCTTAAGAAACCCCACCACCTGATCTGCGCGACTCTTTCGCCCACAAGGGGGCGAAAGAGTCTGATTGCGCGTAGGGTCGTCAATACCCGAAAGCCCGCACGAACGGCGGAGCGCCGTCCGCGCGGATCTCGCCGCTTCGCTTCTGCCAAGCTGCTGTTTATCCTGTTGGGAAAAGGAAAACGCAGGGTTGTCACCACACGGGTGACTCACCGCGCGGCCGTCACTCTGACG
>JAZNUO010000356.1:0-2068 GCA_045592305.1 Eubacteriales bacterium
TCTTTTTTCGGAGCGGATGTGAAGCACATTATATCACATTCGGTTCACTTTGTCAAGTGGTTTTCAAAAAGTTTTTTCAACTTTTTCGTGATCCTCTGCGCGCCGTCCCACCCGCGGTCGCCCGCTTTTTGACAGCTTGCCTATTATAGCATCTCTCTCTCCTTTTGTCAATACGTTTTTTTGAAGTTTTTTCGGTTTGGGGGAGTGAGCAGGTTTGTACAAATAATGGGCGTGGTTTTTGTGCACCATGCCCATATAGGAGTGATTTATTCCTTTACATAAGATCGCTCAGATTGACGACCTCCAGCCCCGCGCGCAACGCTTGAGTGAAAGTGTAGGCGGTGCCGCCTCGGCTGCGATTGCAGTAGGCCACGCATATATCCGCCCCCTCCACCAGCCGACGATCCCGCTCCAACATACAGCCGTCAAAGTAGGTATCGAACAGGAACAGGTGGCTGTCGGAGCTCTTCAATATATATTGATAGGTTCGGACAGCCGTCTCCTCCCAGTATTCGGTCTGGTTACGGCAGGGCAGGATCAGCTCCAGACGGATATGGGGATACCGCTCCTTGAGCTCCAGCACCTTGAGGGCCGCCACCGTATCAAAGCCGATGGCGCCCCCCGCGCGGAAGGTGGTCGCCCCCCGCTCCACAAGGTCGGTCAGCACCCTATCCAGCAAGGCAGGGAGGCTGACCGCGTCCTTGTACGCAATGGAGCGATGCCCCGTAAAGCAAACGGTGAGCCCTTTCCCCTGATGATTTTGGTTCTTATCCATCATATATCAATTATCTGTTAATTTCTTAATATTCAGTTTAGCACTGACTCCATCCATGTCGATGCGAAGGCTTCCGTCTCCCCAGCGGGTGCCCTTGTTGCCTACCGAGCTGACGTCGAATCCGTCCGCCGAGATCTCGCCGCCAATGGCATCCAGCTCGGCGGAAAAGCCCGTGATCTCCTCGGACAGGTACAGCGTCACGTCGCCGTCCACCTGATCGAAGGACAGCTCGGTGGCCATGTCCAGATGCATGATGACGGTCGTGTCCACGCAGTCCATATTGGCGGTACGGACACTGCCCGTAAAGGTCAGCTCACCCTGCACGGCATTGACCTCCAGCTCGCCGATATCCCCCTTGATGGTGAGGTCTCCCTCCACCGCGTCCAGGGTCAGCTCATCGGCGTTACCCGTGAAGGTCACGTCCCCCGACACGGTGGTGATTTCCACCTCGTCCATTGCCTCCAGCATGACGGCAGGGATGGCCACGGTCAGATCCTTACTCACGAAATCGGCTGTGCCGAAGAAGGCAGACTTACGGAACTGCACCGTCAGCTTGCCATCCTTGACCCGCCAGCGCAGGCGGAGATCGTCATTGTCACCGCCGTAATCCTCGGTAACTCGGATCTCGTCGGTGTCCGAGGGGATCACCTTGATGGCTCCCTCCACCCAGTTGATTTCCAGATCGGTGACGGTGTCCTTGATGGTAGCATCCCCTACGCTATACTCACTGGCATCCTCATAGGTAAAGCCGCCGAGGTTGAGGTGGATCCCGGGCAGACCGAACACGTTCACATCGACGATGCCTCCCGTGAGGCTCGCCAGCAGGATACTGCTCAATACGCAGAACACCACCGACCAGACCACGATCTTCACCACGGCCGACTTATTGATCGGTCGCTTCTCTTGTTTGATTTCATTCATAGCTTATCTCCTCAGGTCAAAGATTCCCTCCGCCACGCAATCCGCGGCGATGCCCATAATGAACAGAAGCCAGGTCACGTGCCATGCGTGGGTGATAAAGCTGACGGCAAAGTAGGCGCAGAGCACCACCGTCCAGATGATACCGCTGACCAGCTTGTACCAAGGGGAGCGCGGAGGACGCTTGCCTTTTCCACCGTCATCATCATCAACTTCTTCTTCATCGGCTTCCTCGCCGTTTCGCGCGCTCTCCTTGCGCTGGGCATCGGGCACCGCGGGGGAGACACTCACGCTCTCCTCCTCGGCGGTTCGCGCGCCGATCACGTCGTCCAAAAGCTCCCCGATATCGCCGATGCCGTTGATCGCGGCAAGATA
>JAZNUO010000357.1:0-1886 GCA_045592305.1 Eubacteriales bacterium
AGGGACAGGGTGGGGAGGATGCGGGAGGCTTTGGGGGTCATGGCGGGGCTCGTTTCGTTGGGAATTCAAAATGTAAAATGCAAAATCGGGAGGCGGAAGGGGGAACTCATATTGGGGTTTGCCGTTCTCCCGTTTCCCCCGTTCCCCAAATAACAGAGTGGGGTGAGGGGCCAATACCATTAAGTTAAGCCTCCCCCCTTGGGGGAGGTGGCACGCGAAGCGTGACGGAGAGGGCATTTCATGCGGCATTTGCCCTCTCACCCGCCTTCGGCGGGAGCTCTCCCAGAGGGAGAGCCTTTTTTCGTTTTTCTTAACTTAACGGTATTGGGTGAGGGGCCCCGCGGGGGTTTCTGAAATGGTTACGGGTGTCAGTTTTTCCTGTCACAGAAAGATTTTTTGAAAGTTTTAGGAGATTCTTAAGAACCCTTTTTCAAAAGGGTTCTTAAGCCGCCGGAGGCCGTTCCCCTACTAAACCCCATTTACTTGTTGTTTGCCCCTTCCCGCATAGCGGACTCCCTCGCGGCTCTGGCGGCTTCGATGGCGGCATTACGGGCGGCGCGCTTCTTTTGCCCCCGCTTGACCGCGGCATAGATAATAAGGAAGATACCGCCGTGGACGACTACCAGCACCAGAAGGGTGGGGAAGGCCTCCACGAACCAGACCGCGAAGTCCTGGCAGCCCTCTCCGAAGTCGGCCCAGCTCTCGCGGAAGGCCTCGCCGATGCGCTCCCCGAAGGTGGGATCGGGCACCACGACCTCGGTGTAGACAATGACCTCGTTGAGAGTCAGATGGACGGTGGACATGGCCACCCGTCCGTCGTAGAGGTTGAGCTTGGTCTGGAGAGCCTCGATCTCTTCAATCACGTCATAGAGCCGCTCCTGCACCTTGAGCATATTGGAGATGTCACTGTAGTCGGTGAAGCCCTCCAGCATGGCGGTGAGGCTGGCCTTCTCGGCCTTCAGGGTCTCGAGACGGGAGACGGTGTCGTAGTAGGTGGCGGTGATCTCGTCGGAGGTGGCGTTCTGGGAGAGGATGCGGATGCCCTCGTCAGTGCGCAGGGTCTCCAGGAAGGTATCCAGCGTCTCGGCGGGGACGCGGAGGGTGTAGCTTGCGCGGCGGGCGGAGTTCTTGACGTTCTCATAGCCCGTGCCCGTGACGTTGGAGGTCTCCACATAGCCGCCGTGGGTGTTGAGGGTATCCATAATCAAGGTGACGGCATCGTCATAGGCCTTGGTCTCGCAGGTCATGGTGACGGTGCGGATGATCTTGCGATCGTCGGTGGGCAGACCGTTTCCAATGCTGCCCGCGCCGTCGCCTCCCTCCATACCGCCGGCGGTGTTTTCGCCCGCGGGGGGCATATTGGGAGCGGAATCCAGACTGGCTCCCGAATCGCAGGCGGCGAGGGTAAGGACGGCCATAAGCAGGGCGACCGCTATGGCGAGGATACGGAGGGTGAGATTCTTTTTCATGGTTGTAAGCTCCTTTCGGATGGTTGTTTTGTGCCGCTTGCGGCGGTCTTCACTTACTATCACGCAAAAAATCGGCGTTCATTACGGGGTTTTGGAAAATTTTTTGTGTTTTTTTCAAATTGGGGTTTATAGAAGAGTTTTGCATATGTACTTTTCTTTCCGCGGCGAAAGAAAAGTACCAAAAGAATCGCCACTTAAGGGAGTCACCCACGGTGCCTCCCTTAAGAAACCCACCACCTGATCTGCGCGACTCCTTCGCCCACAAAGGGGCGAAAGAGTCTGATTGCGCGTAGGGTCGCCAAAACCCGGGAGCCCGCAGGAACGGCGGAGCGCCGCCCGCGGGGAGCCCGCCGCTTCGCTTCTGCCCCAAGCTGCTGTTTATCCTGTTGGGAAAAGAAAAACGCAGGGTTGTCACCA
>JAZNUO010000358.1:0-10819 GCA_045592305.1 Eubacteriales bacterium
AAAAAGGGGAGCCCCGAAGGACTCCCCATAGAAGCGGGAAATTACAGACCGCGCTTGACGTAGGTGGTGTGCAGGATCTCGTGAGCCTTGTGGCTGTTGGGAGCGCCAAGGAACTCATCGTAGATCTTCTGGACAGCCAGGTTGTCCTGAGACTTGCGGACGTCGGCATTCGCGTCATCGTTATAGAGGACGGCGGCACGAACAGCGCGCAGATCCATGTTCATGCGGACAGAAGCGGGCTGAATGGGCTGACCGCCGCCGTTGACACAGCCGCCGGGGCAACCCATGATCTCGATGAACTGGACGTCCAGCTCGCCGTTCTTGACCATGTTCAGAAGCTTCTTGGCGTTGCCGGTGCCCGAAGCAACGGCCACGTTGACGGTCAGATCGCCGACCTTGTAGGAAGCGGTCTTGATGCCCTCAACGCCGCGGACCTCGTTGAACTCCGGCTTCTCCAGCTTACTACCGGTGATGACCTCAGCGGCGTAGCGGAGAGCGGCCTCCATGACACCGCCGGTAGCGCCGAAGATCGCGCCTGCGGAGGAGCCGATGGCGAAGGGATCGTCGAAGGTGCCGTCGGGAAGAGCCTTGAAGTTGATGCCGGCTCTGTGGATCATGCGGCCCAGCTCACGGGTGGTGACGGCCACGTCCACGTCGGGAACGCCAGCGGCAGACTGCTCGGGACGGCCGCACTCGAACTTCTTAGCGGTGCAGGGGATAGCCGAGACCATGAAGATGTCCTTGGGATCCCAACCCATCTTCTGGGCGTAGTAGGTCTTGACGATGGCGCCGAACATCTGCTGAGGAGACTTGCAGGAGGACAGATTCTCGGTCATCTCGGGGAAGTAGTGCTCGCAGTACTTGATCCAGCCGGGGGAGCAGGAGGTGATCATGGGCAGTACACCGCCGTTCTGGATACGGCCGATCAGCTCGTTGGCCTCCTCGACGATGGTCAGGTCGGCGGTGAGGTTCATGTCGTACACGCCGTCAAAGCCCAGGGCCTTGAGAGCGGAGACCATCTGACCCTCGCAGTCGGTGCCGGGCTCGTAGCCGAAGCACTCACCGATCTGGGCGCGGACGGAAGGAGCGGTGCAGATGAGGACGTGCTTGGCGGGATCGGCCAGAGCGGCGAAGATCTTGTCGGTGTCGTCTCTCTCGTACAGAGCGCCCACGGGGCAAGCCACGATACACTGACCGCAGTTGATGCAGGAGGTGGTCTCCAGGGCGGAGTCGAAGGGAGAGCCGATGAAGGTGTCGAAGCCGCGGTTGTTCGCGCCGATGACACCGATCTCCTGTACCTTGGCGCAGGTAGCGACGCAACGGCGGCAGAGGATGCACTTGTTGTTGTCGCGGATGATGGGGGTCTTATCGTCGATGGCGTAGGTGTTGACAGCACCGCCGAAGCGGGAGGAATCCACACCGTACTCACGGCAGAGGGTCTGGAGCTCGCAGTTAGTGGAGCGGACGCAGGAGAGGCAGTCCTGATTGTGGTTGGACAGGAGCAGCTCCAGGTTCATCTTCCGGGATGCGGTAATCTTGGGAGAGGTGGTCTTGATCTCCATGCCGTCGGTGCAGGGATACACGCAGGCAGTGACCATACGGAAGGGCTTACCGCCCTCGGAAACCTCAACCAGGCAGAGACGGCACGCGCCGATCTCGTTGATATCTTTCAGGTAGCAGAGCGTAGGAATATCGATGTGAGCGGCTTTGGCGGCTTCCAGCACGGTGCAGCCCTTCTCTACGGCATATTCTACGCCGTTGATCTTTACGTTAATCATATCCATTTTGTCTACTTCCCCCTTTCTTACTTCTTGGAAATTGCCTTGAACTTACAGGTAGCCACGCAAGCGCCGCACTTCACGCACTTAGCGGGATCGATCTGCATGGAGGCCAGCTTGTGACCGGGAGCCACGTAGTCGGTGCGGGTGATGGCCTCGGCGGGGCACTTCTTGGCGCAGATGCCGCAGCCGATACAGGTGTCCACGTCAATGGTGTACTGAATGAGGTTCTTACAGACACCGGCGGGGCACTTCTTGTCCACGATGTGAGCCACGTACTCGTCACGGAAGTAGCGCAGGGTGGACAGGACGGGGTTGGGAGCGGTCTGACCCAGACCGCAGAGGGATGCGGACTTGATGTAGTTGCAGAGCTCCTCCATGCGGTCCAGATCCTCCAGCTCACCGTTACCGGCGATGATCTTGTCCAGGAGCTCCAGCAGGCGCTTGGTACCGACGCGGCAGGGAGTGCACTTACCGCAGGACTCGTCCACGGTGAAGTCCAGGAAGAAGCGGGCGATATCCACCATACAGGTGTCCTCGTCCATAACGATCAGACCGCCGGAGCCCATCATGGAGCCGATGGCCATGAGGTTATCGTAGTCGATGGGAGTATCGATGAGGTGAGCGGGGATGCAACCGCCGGAAGGACCGCCGGTCTGGGCAGCCTTGAACTTCTTTCCGTTGGGAATACCGCCGCCGATCTCCTCGATGATGTGGCGCAGGGTGGTACCCATGGGGACCTCCACGAGACCCGTGTTGTGGATCTTACCGCCCAGAGCGAAGACCTTGGTGCCCTTGGACTTCTCGGTACCGATCTGGTTGAACCAGTCAGCACCCTTCAGGATGATCTGGGGAATGTTGGCGTAGGTCTCCACGTTGTTCAGAACCGTGGGCTGACCGAACAGACCCTTGACTGCGGGGAAGGGAGGACGGGGGCGGGGCTCACCGCGGTTGCCCTCGATGGAGGTCATGAGCGCGGTCTCCTCGCCGCAGACGAACGCGCCTGCGCCCAGACGGATCTTCAGGTCGAAGTTGAAGCCTGTGCCGAAGATGTCGTTACCCAGGAGACCGTACTCCTTGGCCTGATCGATGGCGATCTGGAGACGGTTGACGGCGATGGGGTACTCGGCGCGGACGTACACGTAACCCTCGTCAGCACCGATGGCGTAGGCGGCGATGGCCATAGCCTCGATCAGAGCGTGGGGATCACCCTCCAGGATGGAGCGGTCCATGAACGCACCGGGGTCGCCCTCGTCGGCGTTACAAGCAACGTACTTCTTGACGTTCCCACGGTTGCCGCTGGCGAACTTCCACTTCAAGCCCGTGGGGAATCCGCCACCGCCGCGGCCGCGCAGACCGGAATCCAGGACGGTCTGGATGACCTCGTCGGGGGTCATTTCGGTCAGAACCTTACCCAGAGCAGCGTAGCCGTCCATAGCGATGTACTCCTCGATGTTCTCGGGGTTGATGACACCGCAGTTACGGAGAGCCAGACGGTACTGGGACTTGTAGAAGGTGGTATCGTTCAGGGACGCGTGGGTCTCCTCGGAGCCCTCGGCTGCCTCGTTGTAGACCAGACGCTGGACGGGACGGCCCTTGAGCAGATGCTCGGAAACAATCTCAGCAACATCGGACTCCTCAACGCGGGAGTAGAAGGTGCCGTCGGGATACAGAATGACCACGGGACCCAGCGCGCAGAGACCGAAGCAACCGGTCTGGACGACCTTGACTTCCTCTGCAAGCCCCTGACGCTCGATCTCACGGACGAATGCGTCCTGGATCTTCTGGCTGCCGGACGAGGTACAACCGGTACCGCCGCAGCAAAGTACATGTGCACGAATCATAGCTTTATACCTCCGTTATGCCTTAGTGGCGTAGGTGTAGGTGAATTCCTCGACCACCTTACCGCCCTTGATGTGCTCCTCGATGACCTTTGCGGCCTTCTCGGCGGTCATCTTGACGTAGGTGACTTTCTCCTTGCCGGGCTGGAACACCTCGACGACGGGCTCGTACTGGCAAATGCCGATACAGCCGGTCTGGGAGACGGTGACGGTGGAGTTCAGACCTGCGTTGTTCACGCCCTCAACGAAGGCGGACAGGACGGGACGGGCACCGGCGGCGATACCGCAGGTAGCCATACCGACCACGATGCGGGTGTCGCTCGTACCCTCGCGAAGGACCACCTTGTCCTTCATCTTGTCGCGGATCGCAGCAAGCTCTGCCAAAGATTTCATGATGTTTCTTTCCTTTCGTGTGGTATATCAAATTTTTTGAAAACTGATTCACTCCGCGGAATATTGCTCCCGCAGAAAGTCCCCGATCCACCGGATGATCTCATAGCTGTCCAGAGGAACCTCCCCCAGCACCTCGCGGAGCTGGCGGGTGTCCAGCTCGACTCGATGGCCGTTCATGTCATGCACGAAGGTGAAGTCGATCTCGGGGGAGCCCATGATCAGAGTCTCCACGGTGGAGACCAGATCGCCTATGGGGGTGAAATCAATGTGGTCGGTATGGAAGGTAGCCGTAACCACGGTGCCGTGGTCCTCGGGGTGCTCCTCCTCGTGGCGGGACTCGATGGTCACGCTCCCTCCCGTCTGCTCGGCGGCCAGCATAAGAAGCGGCACGCCCATGCCCACCTTGCGGGTGGTGCGGGTGGTGTAGAAGGGATTCATGACGGTCTCGACAACCTCGGGCTTCATGCCGCATCCGTTATCCGTGATGGTCAGGGTGAGGAGTGATCCCACCTCCGTCAGGGATATGTCGATCAGGGTCGCCCCCGCCTTGACGGAGTTCTTGGTGATGTCCAGAACGTTGAGTGAGAGCTCCTTCATCTTACTGCACTCCTTTCAGGCGGAGAAATAGCTGATGCCGCACGAAGTCCCCCGAGTAGGGCTCGTCTTCCAGGTCGAAATATGCGTCGGCGTCGCGGATGTCCCACAGGTAGTGAGCGTCCGAGCCGCAGACGAAGGTCTTATCCCGCAAATGGGGGATGCGCGCCAGATACGCCTCCCGCTTGTCCATATCCCGCAGCTCCACGCAGGCGAAGTCGGGCTCCTCGGGGACCGTACCCAGAATGGAGACGATGCCGTTGGCCTCTCGATCGATGTGGGCGGGGTAGCACACGCCGCGATGCTTCTCCACCAAAGGAGGAACCTCCTCCAGCGAGAGCATGGTGGCGTTGGGAAGCAGATCGTCCTCCACCCCAATGGGCTCGTCCTCCTCGTTCAGGATCAGTTGATCCCCGAAGATGTCCACGCGGTTGGGGATGCGGACGCGGTAGGTATCCACGTCCTCTCCGAAGGCCATGGCATCCTCCAGCCGCTCAAAGAGGCAGACCACGTGGATCTCCTCAGCGGTGGTGAGCTCCATCCCCGCGATGGGGATGATGCCCTGCTTTTTAGCGGCCTTGTAGAAGGCGGGGCAGTTCTTCACCGAGTTGTGGTCGGTCAGCGCCGCGATCTGCAGACCCGCCAGGGCGCAGACACCCGCGATGTTGTTCGGGGTCATGTCGTTGTCGCCGCAGGGGGAGAGACAGGAGTGGATGTGGAGGTCGTAGTAGTAGCGGTTCATAGTCCCAGCTCCGCCAGCTTCTTCGCCGTCTCATAGGCGGGAGCCTCGGTGGCAAGGATGTTGACCCCCTTGGCCTCGGCGGTCGCCCTCACGCTCTCCTCAAGGGTGACTCCCTCGCAGAGGATGATGCAGGACACGTCGGCCAGAGTCGCTACGGCCACAATATTGAGATTGGACATGATGGTGAGCCAGACGTTATCCGCCCGCGCCCGCCCCATGACCCAGGAGAGCAGGTCTCCGATATACACCCCCTGAGCCTCACGGTCGCCCTCGGGCAACGTGACGGGGGTCAAGGGGAGGGCATCCTTCAGCTCTTGGACTGTCATGATTCCTCCTCCTTGTTTTTCAGTAGGGTCTCAAGCTGCTGGTTGCGCAGAATGACACAGCCGTCCTCGGCCGCCCTGCCGCAGACCACGTCCTCGGCGAAGGCGCGGCAGTTGGGGGCTCCGCAAGCACCGCAATCAATGCCGGGCAACGCCTCGGCCAGCTTCTGGATCACCGCCATCATCCGCAGGGACTCGCCGAAGTTGGTGGAGAGCCTCTGGATGGGCATATAGGTGGGCAGCTCATCAAAGCAGTAGTCCTCGGGGATGTAGTCCCGCTCGGACTCCGAGAGCAGAGTCTGGGAGACGGGCAGGTATCTGCGGAGCGTCTGGAGCCGGGCCTTGGCGACGAAGGGGTTCTCCACCACCATGGCACCGCCCACGCACCCGCCGGGGCAGGCGTTGAGCTCTACGAATTCCAGACCCGCGATATTGCCGTTATCAAGCTGCTCCAGCACGCGGTTGACGTTCTCGATGCCGTCCGCCGCTAAATACTTATCGTTGAAGAGTGCCGAAGCCTCTCCGCCGGTGGTCGCCCAGCCAATACCGATCATGCCCGACTGGGAGAGGCTTTCGGGCTCCTTCCCGCGGCGCATGACGTTGATGAGATTGAAATACACGTCGCTGATGGACAGGACCTCGTCCACCTCGCTTTGGTAGTCCCCGAACCCGTTGCGGACGTAGCTGACCTTGCCGGGGCAGGGGGAAATAAAGCATACGCAGATATCCTCGCGGGAAAGCTCGGGATGCTCCTTCATGGCGCGCTCCAAAGCTAACTTGGCGGCGATCTCCATGGGGGGAAGGAGCTGCATGATATGCTCCTTCAGGGTAGGATACCGCAGGGATATCAGACGAAGCACGACGGGACAGGCGGAGTTGATGACGGGCTTGGGAATACCCACGGTCCTGAGGTAGGTCCGCGTGTAGGCCGAGACCAGCTCGGCGGCCTTGGACACCTCAAACACGTCGTCAAAGCCGATGTCCTTGAGTCCCTGTAGGACGTAGTCCACGTCCTCCAGATCCTCGAATTGTCCGTACAGGGTAGGCGCGGGTAGCGCGATCTTGTACTTGGCGGTCCTCAGCACCTTATCCAGTCGGCTGTAGGTGGCCTTTTTGGCTTTGTTCTGGCAGATCTTGATGCAGATCCCGCAGTCGATACAGCGTCCTGTGTTGATTTTTGCATGGCCGTCCACGATGCGGATGGCCTCGGTAGGGCAGTGCTTCAGACAGGTCGTACATCCCGTACAGCGTGACAGGTCCAGAGATACCGAATGTTCATACGAGTTCATAGCACCCGTGTCTCCTTTCCCGGCTGTGTCGGTCGGGGGATAGTCCCGATCCCGATGCTGTGCCGAAATGGGGGGGACGAAATGATAAAGAAAGTCTTTACGCAGGATCTTTAAACGCGCTCATACGCGCGAGGAGAACACGCGCAGGAATACGGGCCCCTCGGGGCACGTATTCCGGTTCTGCTTACGGTCACGCAAGCAGAACGGTCATAGTGATGGTGGTTCCCTCACCCACGACCGACTCGATCTTCATATCGTCAGTATAGCGCTTCATGTTCGGGAGTCCCATGCCCGCGCCGAAGCCCAGAGAGCGCACGTTGTCGGGGGCTGTGGAATAGCCCTCCTGCATTGCCTTTTCCACGTCGGCAATACCGGGACCGCGGTCGGTAAGGATCATCTCGATGCGATCCTCGTACACGAGAACCTCCGCCTCACCGCCATCCGCGTGGATGACCATGTTGATCTCGCCCTCGTACATGGCGATGGAGATCTTGCGGATGATCTCGGGGGGGATGCCCAGCTTGCGCAGGTTCTTCTTCACCTGCACAGAGGCCTGACCGGCCGAGGAGAAATCCTCGCCGTCCACCAGAAAATGAAATCTTACTGCCTCATTCATATCACTTCACCGCTTTGACTTCAGTCCGACTGACTCCCAGACCGCTGTCATACAGTCTCCCGCAGGATTCGTACATTCTCTTGACGGTTCTGAGCACGACCAGATCGGACTCCTTCGCCAGGCGGATCATCTCCTCCGACGGGCTCTTGGAGCGGACGAAAACGATGCATCTCATGTCCATCATCTCGGCGGTGCGGATGACCTGGGGATTGCAGAGTCCCGTGAGGAGGACGGCCTGATCCTTGACATAGGCCAGCACGTCGCTCATCATGTCGCTGCCGCAGGCGGAGTGGACCTCGTCGTCCAGAAACTCCTCGCCGCAGACGATCTCCGCGTCAAGGATCTCCCGAATGGTTGAAATTTTCATAGTACCAAGCTCCCTATCGTAGGATGGAAATTACATGTACTTAGCCAGAATACCGGCCATGTCCTTAGCGACCAGACGGCCGTAGACCTCGCCGTTGATGGTCAGCACGGGAGCCAGACCGCAAGCGCCGATGCAGCGGGTAGCCTCCAGAGAATACTTGCCGTCGGCAGAGGTGCTGCCAACAGCCACGTTCAGAATGCGGGAGCACTCCTCGATGATGTCACCCGAGCCCTTGACGTAGCAGGCAGTACCGAGGCAAACGGCCACGGCGACCTCACCGTCGGGGTTAAGCTTGAACTGGGAATAGAAGGAAACGACACCGTAGATCTGCTCTGCGGGAATACCCGTCTTGTCGGCGATGATCTTCTGCACCTCGACGGGCAGATAGCCGTAGATCTCCTGCGCCTCTTGCAGGATGGGCATCATCTTGCCCTTTACGCCGTCGTACTTCGCGATCACCTCCAGCAGCTTGGCTTCCTGCTCGGCGGTGCCGCGGAAATCGACCGTGGTCAACTTCTTCTTCATAACTTCTGAGTACCTCCTCAATGTGTTTTTTGCGTTGGATTGACCGCATTGTACACTCACCCGTCCGGAAAACGGATGGGCATACGCATACAAGGATATTATATCACAAACCCTTTAAAAAGTCCATAGGATTCCGCCAAAAAAATGAAGAAACTTGTTAGAAAAATGTCAATATTCTTCCTCTTAAAGGGGCAACCTGCACATGAAGATGGATATTTTCACCTTTTCCCGCATATTTCACCCCCAAAACCGTTGAAAAAACACGGATTTCGTGGTATAATGGGGGAGGTTGCTTTCAATTTGGTGCGTTATGACGAGATACAAGATACAGGATAACGCGCCCGACTCGGTATCCTGTATCTCGTATCTCGTATCTTGTATCTTTCCATCCCCCAAGAAAGGAGTCCTCACCATGAAGAAAAAGCTCACCGTCGGTATCCTCGCCCACGTGGACGCAGGGAAGACCACTCTGTCCGAGGCACTCCTGTACCTGTCGGGGAAGATCCGCTCACAGGGGCGTGTGGATCACGGCAACACCTATCTGGACTATAACCCCATGGAGCGGGAGCGGGGCATCACCATCTTCTCCAAGCAGGCGCGGTTTTCCACTCAGTCCTGCGACTTCATCCTCCTGGACACCCCCGGCCACGTGGACTTCTCCGCCGAGGCTGAGCGGGTGCTGACCCTTCTGGACTACGCTATTTTGGTGATCTCCGCCCCCGACGGCATCCAGAACCACACCCGTACCCTCTGGCAGCTTTTAGAGCATTACGGCGTTCCCACCTTCCTGTTCGTCAACAAGACCGACATAGCGGTGGAGCGCAAGGAGGAGATGGAAGCCGAGCTGCAAAGGGTTCTTTCCCCCGCCTGCGTGGGCTTTTACGAAAAAGAGTCCTCCGCCGAGCGGGACGAGCGGCTGTCCATGCTGCGGGAAGACTGGATGGAGGCGGTGCTGGAGGGGGAGACCCTTGAGGACGGGGAGATCGCCGCCCTTGTGAGTCAGCGCAAGCTCTTCCCTACCCTCTTCGGCGCGGCTCTGCGGCTGGACGGGGTAGCCTTCCTTCTGGAGACGCTGGACCGCTACACCCTTGCCCCCGCCTACGAGGAGGAGGCCTTCGGTGCCAAGGTCTACAAGATCGGCCGCGCGGGGAGCACCCGCCTGACCTATATCAAGCTGACGGGAGGCCGTCTGTCCCCCCGCGACGAAGTGACCTACACCGCCGCCGACGGCAAGACCGTCACCGAAAAGGTCTCCCAGCTCCGCCTGTATTCGGGGGACAAGTTCGAGCAGGTAGGCCGCGTGGAGGCGGGGGAGATCGCTGCCGTCATGGGTCTTACCGCCACCTACGCGGGACAGGGGCTGGGCACCGAGGCCGACACGGGGCGCCCCATCCTGGAGCCTGTTTTGTCCTACGCCATCACCCTCCCCGAGGGAGTGGATCCCCGCATAGCCTTCCCCAAGCTCAAGGAGCTGGAGGAGGAGGAGCCCTCCCTCCATCTGGGGTGGAACACCGAGCTGTCCCAGATCGAGGCCCGCCTCATGGGGGACATCCAGACCGATCTTCTGAAACGGCTCATTGCCGACCGCTTCGGCATGGACTGCGAGATTGACGAGGGGCGCATTCTATACAAGGAAAAGATCGCCGCCCGCGCCGTGGGCATCGGGCATTTCGAGCCCCTCCGCCACTACGCCGAGGTACAGCTCCTCATGGAGCCTCTCCCCGCGGGGTCGGGGTTGGTGTTCGACACCCATCTCCCCGAAAACCTGCTGGATCTCAACTGGCAGAGGCTCATCCTCACCCACCTCTACGAGAAGGCCCACCGCGGCACTCTGACGGGGGCTCTCTTGACCGACACCAAGATGGTGCTGGTAGCAGGTCGCGCCCACCTTAAGCACACCGAGGGCGGCGACTCCCGCGAGGCCACCTACCGCGCCGTCCGTCAGGGACTCATGAAGGCGGGGTGTACCCTGCTGGAGCCCTACTACCGTTTCCGTCTGGAGCTTCCCGCCTCGCTGGTGGGGAGAGCCATGACCGATCTTCGGAACCGTCACGCTGACTTTGAGATGGAGACC
This sequence comes from Eubacteriales bacterium, assembly GCA_045592305.1. Lineage (GTDB taxonomy): Bacteria > Bacillota > Clostridia > Oscillospirales > CAG-272 > CAMEON01. The sequence continues at coordinate 10,543 of JAZNUO010000358.1, forward strand.
TCCACCGCCGAGACCGCCGCACTGGTGGGTCGCGGTCCCGTTTCCACCCTCCACGGCTATATCCGCGAGGTCATTTCCTACACCCGCGGGCAGGGGCGCATGACCTGTATCTCCGACGGCTACGAGCCCTGCCACAACACCCCCGAGGTGGTGGCGGCGGTGGGCTACGATGCCGAGGCCGATACCGAGAACACCCCCCATTCGGTGTTCTGCTCCCACGGCGCGGGGGTGGTGATCCAAGTCGGAGGCCAAGCGGGCTTAGGAAGACAACTCCATG
>JAZNUO010000359.1:0-8029 GCA_045592305.1 Eubacteriales bacterium
GCTGTGAACCCCGAGAACGGCTTCTTCGGCGTGGCTCCCGGTACCAACGAGAAGTCCAACCCCAACGCCCTGCACACCTGCCTGCGTGACACCATCTTCACCAACGTGGTCCACAACACCGCCGACAATACCGTCTGGTGGGAGGGTCTGGACAACAATCCTCCTCAGCCCGGAAGTGCTATCGACTGGAAGGGCAATCCTTGGGACTGCACCAAGTACGACAAGAAGGATAAGTCTACCTGCGGCGCGCATCCCAACTCCCGCTTCACCGCTCTGGCCGCCAACTGCCCCTGCATCTCTCCCGAGTTCAACAGCCTGAAGGGCGTGCCCGTGTCCGCCATCGTCTTCGGCGGCCGCCGCGCCAAGACCGCTCCTCTGGTGTACCAGTCCACCTCCTGGCAGGACGGTGCCTTCGTAGGCTCCATCATGGCCTCCGAGACCACCGCCGCCGCCGCCGGTGCCGTGGGTGTGGTTCGCCGCGATCCCATGGCTATGCGTCCCTTCGTGGGCTACAACATGGGTGACTACTGGAACCACTGGCTTTCCATGGGTACACGCATCCCCAATCCTCCCAAGATCTTCCACGTCAACTGGTTCCGCACCGATGACGAGGGTCACTTCATCTGGCCCGGCTTCGGCGACAATATGCGCGTCCTGCTCTGGATTCTCGACCGCTGCGAGGGTAAGGTGGATGCCGACATCACCCCCATCGGCTACGTGCCCAAGGCTGAGGACATTATGATCGAGGGTCTTGAGGACATCACGCTGGACACCATCCGCAATCTGCTCACCGTGGACGTGGAGTCCTGGCTCTCCGACATCGACAACATCAAGGAGTTCTACGCTCAGGTCGGCTCCGCCGTTCCCAACACCATGTACGACGAGCTGGCCGCTCTGGAGGCTCGCCTGAAGGCCGCCAAGTAATCACCGACAAGCTGTTTTCAAAATCATCACCATCGCGGGGCGGTTGGCTCTGCCCGCCGCCCTATGATCTGCCTTTGCCCGAAAAGACAGGAGGTATCCCTATATGAAGAAATGGCTCTTCCCCGCCCTTTCAGCTCTGCTTTTGCTGACAGCCGTGGGGTGTGATAAGACCCAACCGCCCGATCATCCTCTCCCCGATACCGTGGATGAGCTCACCGTAGTCACCACCGCCGAGGAGACAGAGACCCCCACCGAGCCCCCGACTGAGCCCGTCACCGAGCCTGTGAGTGAGCCCGCGAGCGAGCCCACGAGCGAGCCTGTGACAGAGCCCGAGACCGCTCCCGCCGAGACCGAGACCACCCCCGCCGAGACAGAGATTCTGTCCCCTGAGGATGCCGCGGCTCTGCTGGATCGGATCATTCTGAGCACGGACGACCGCGAGGAGGGTCCCATTGAAGTGAATATGACCTCCGAGGTGGAGCTCACCGCCCATATGTTTGGCTTCTCGGGAACCACCACTATCCCCCTGTCGTCCTACTATGCCATCGACGGGGACAAGGATATGATGATCGCCTACGCCGTTCCCATGGAGGGTACGGGTGTCTGTATCGTGGCGAACGGGATGCTCTACCTGCATGACGGAGCCGAAGCCGCCCTCAAGGCCTCCTTGGATGATGCCTCGGTAGACGAGGTCAGAGCCATCCTTTTGGAGCGGCTGAAGAAGCAGATGGGCTCGGGACTGCCGAGCATCACCCTGCCCCAGCCCAAGGATAGCCTCTTTGAGTCTCCCCTGCCCGTCCCCGCCATGGAGTTCAGCCTGACCGAGCTTCTGGGCAAGGCCTTCGCCTCCGTTCCACTGGAGGATGCCTTTATCCGCGTGGAGGCCGTCCGCGACCCCGCCGCGGGTGTGACCACCCTCACCCTGTCGGGCATTTCGGATGCGGTTCTGGGCGCGCTGGAGAAAATCCTGACCGCCCTGCCCGAGGAGGACTCTGATTCCTCCGACGCGACCAAGGAAAACGGCTATGACAAGGAGACCGCCATGGCTCTGGTCGCTCTCCTGCGAGAGCAGGCCGACACCGCCATGACCCTGACCCTGACGGTAAACGACGCTTGCGAGACCACCGAGGTCAGCATCGTCACGGCTCTGGATCTGACCTCTCTCCCTAAGCTGACCGCCAATATGCCCGTGGAGGTCAAGATCTCCACCGCCGTCAGCATCAACCGCGACAACATTACCATCGAGGAGCCCGAGGACGCTGACCGCTACGAGGAGGTTCCCCTCTCCGCTCTTCTCCCTCCCGAGAAAGCCGAAGCCGCCGAGCCCTCAGTCCATTGAAGCCTGAAACGCCCCTTCGGGGGCGTTTTGTGTTGGGTCGTCGCTCTTGCGGCGAAAATCCGTTTATTTTTTCAAAACTTTTCGTGAACGGTATGGAAAAATCCCCTAAAGCCCTTGACGAAACGGGACGAATCCTATATAATAATATAAGATAAAATAAATATATACGGCGCGTCTGCCGTATTGGAAAGGATACAGCCCATGGCGCAGATCGATCAGAACGACAACTACAGCAAGCCCGAAGAGAAAGCGCTCCCGGCGGATGAGACCGTCAGCATCAACGGAAAGCGTCTCAAGAAGCGAACCGTGTTCTATATAGCCGCCACCAGCATCGCTCTGCTCCTGTTCGCCTTCGCGGTTCACGAGCCCATGATCGCAGTGTTCAAGTATATCCTCTCCATCCTGTCCCCCCTCATCATCGGTCTGGTCATCGCCTACCTGTGCGATCCCATTCTGGAATTCTTTGAGTACCGCATCTTCAGGCGGCTTCACAACGGCAGCCTGAAGAGAGGACTGTCCCTGTTCTTTACCATCATCGTGGCCTTCGGCATCGTCGCCATCGTGGCGGTCATGATGATCCCCCAGCTCATCACCAGCATCACCGAGCTGTTCAACAATTCCCAGTCCTATCTCAACAGCCTGCTCGGCTGGCTCCAGTCCGGTCTGGATAAGCTCACCGCCAATCTTCCCGTCAACGTGGTGGACATCTCGGATGTCAACAAGCTTACGGGTCTGATCGAGGAGGTATTCGGCTCGGCAGAAAACGCTCTGTCCAGGCTGCTGACAGAGCTACAGCAGTTCGCCTCGGACGGCAACCTCCTGGAAAAGGTCTGGACGGTTCTTCTGGGTCTGTTCAACTCGGTCAAAAACCTCTTCATCGGTCTGTTCATCGCCTTCTATACCCTGGCCTCCAAGGAGAAGCGGGTGGCTCAGCTCCGCAAATTCCGCAAGGCCATGTTCTCCGAGAAAACCGACGGCAAGCTGGAGGACTTCATCGCCCTGGCGGACAAAACCTTCGGCGGCTTCATTTTCGGGAAGATCCTCGACTCTCTGGTCATCGGTATCCTGACCTTTGTCTTGATGTCCATCTTCGAGATCTCCCCCTACAACATGCTGATCTCCACCTTCGTGGGACTCACCAACATTATCCCCGTATTCGGCCCCTTCATCGGCGCGATCCCCTCCTTCTTCGTGGTGCTGATCTCCAACCCGAGCAAGGCCATCCTGTTCCTCTTCCTTATCCTCATCATCCAGCAGCTTGACGGCAACGTCATCGGCCCCAAGATTCTGGGAGACAACACGGGTGTCAGCTCCCTCTGCGTCATCATCGCCATCGCCATCTGCTCGGCCATGTGGGGCGTAGTGGGCATGATCATCGGCGTGCCCATCTTCGCCGTGGTCATCGAGATGATCAAGCGAATGCTGGAGAAAAAGCTGGCCGCCAAGGGGGAACCCACCGATACCATGGCCTATTACCCCGCCAATGCGGTGGGGAACGCCGAAAAGGATATCTACTACGAGCATTCCACCCTGCGCTACAGCTACGAGCATTCCAAGTTCAAGCCTCGGTTCGAAAAGCTTCGTCACAGTATCCTGAGCCATCTGGGACGGCAGGCGAAACCCGACCAAGCCGGAAAGCCCGCCGACCGCAACGACTCCGACCCGCCCGTCTCCACCGACACCGACACGGAGTCCTGATCCCGCCTTCCACGGGCACCCGACCTGCGTCGGGTGCCTGTTGTGCCCCTCACCCCGTCCCGCCGCGGACAGTCTGTACTATCAGGAGGTATTTGAGCCATGCAAAAGCCCCACTCCGATCCAAGGGATCTTCGAGAAGAGAAAAAAAGCGGATCCGGGAGCCGTCTGCACAAGCGATGGCTGTTCTTTGGCGCGCTGGCCTTGGTCTTTGTCGCCGCCTACTGCATCGTCAACCGTGACCGTCTGTCCTCCTTCTTCTCCTCTGCTGAGGGCATCGGCAACGTCCTGTCCCCCCTGTTCATCGGGTGTATCACAGCCTACCTGCTCAACCCCATCCTCAAATTCTACGAGTATATCGTCTTTCGCAAGCTGAAGAGGAAGGGCAATTTGCGTCTGTACATATCCCTGCTCTGTACCTTCCTGACGGCTCTCGCCATTCTGGCGGTGCTGGTCGCCATGGTCATTCCCGAGCTGTACAAGTCCATCAAGGAGCTTGTCACCAACTACCAGATCTACCTCAACGGACTTCTGGGCTTCATCCAGACCGCCATCAACAAGCTGGAGCTGGACGTGGACATCTCGGACATGGAGAAGCTCACCGCCTTCATTACCGATGTGTTCGGTGACGCCGAGGATTTCATGAGCGAGGTGCTGGGCAAGCTCCAGAATTACGTCTTTGACTCCAATCTGATCGGCAACATCTGGGGCTTCCTCTCCGGCCTCTTCAGCTCGGTGGTCAACGTGGTGCTGGGTATCTTCATCGCCTTCTACATCCTCTCCTCCAAGGAGAAGCGGGTAGCCCAGCTCGCCAAATTCCGCGCCGCCCACCTGAGCGAGACGCAGGACAACAAGTTTGCCGAGGTAGTCGCGCTGGTGGACAAGACCTTCGGCGGCTATTTCAAGGGCGTTCTGGTGGACGCTCTGGCCGTGGGCTTCACCATGTTCATCGCCCTGTCCGTCTGCCGTGTTTCGGATTACAATCTCCTGATCGCCTCCATCTGCGCCATCACCAACGTCATTCCCGTTTTCGGTCCCCTCATCGGGGCGATCCCCTCGGGTATCATCGTTCTGATGACCAATCCCGAAAAGCTGCTTGTCTTTATCATCATCGTCCTCGTCATTCAGCAGCTTGACGGCAACATTCTGGTTCCCCTCATTCAGGGCAACAACACGGGCATCAGCTCTCTGGCGGTGCTCATCGCCATTACCGTCATGGGCGGTCTCTTCGGCATCCCGGGTATGATCCTGGGTGTGCCCATCTTCGCCGTGGTCATCGAGCTTTGCAAGCGAGCCATTGAGGAAAAGCTCCGCGGAAAGAACAAGGAGACAGACACCACCCACTACTACCGCACAGGTGCTATCGGAAACGCCGAGGAAGAGGTCTACTACGAGCACGCCCACTGGAAGTACAGGTATGACCACTCCCGCATCAAGCCCCACGTGGATAAGCTGCTGGCGGCTCTCGCGCGGGTGTGGAAGAAGCTGACCAAGCAGGACGGGGAAAGCCCCGCCGACACCGCGGAGAACACCGTGACCCCTCCAAGCGCACAGGCGGATACCGTGACCGATACCGAGGCTGTGACCGACGGGAAAGCCGCGGTTGAAAACCAATCCGACGAAACCGAGAAATAAGAGTCTCGGTTCATCCCCATTTCAAATTCGTTTCAAAATCAAAGACTATAATAGCCGTATCAAGCATTCCAAGGAGGATCCCTGACATGAATCAAGAAAGCACCCGCCGCTCGGGCGGCATTTCGGTAGAGACCGCTCACATTTTCCCCATCATTAAGAAGTGGCTCTACTCCGAAAAGGACATTTTTCTCCGCGAGCTGGTCTCCAACGCCGCCGACGCGGTGACTAAGCATAAACGTCTCATCTCTCTGGGAGAGATCGAGGGCGAGGACGAGAGCTACCGCATCACCGTCACCGTGGATAAAACCGCGGGCACCCTGACCATCTCGGATAACGGCATCGGCATGACCGAGGAGGAGATCTCCCGCTATCTGGGCAACATCGCTCTCTCTGGCGCGCTGGATTTCATCAACAAGTACGAGGGCGAGGGGGAAAAGAACCGAAACAGCGCCGGTATCATCGGACACTTCGGTCTGGGCTTCTACTCTGCCTTCATGGTGGCCGACACGGTGGAGGTCATTTCCCGCTCCTATACGGGCGGCGAGACTGTCCGCTGGGCCTGCAACACCGACGGCTCCTATGCGTTCACCGACGCGCCCTACGAGCTGGGTCGCGGCACCGACATCATCCTCCATATCAACGAGGAGGAGGCCGAGTATCTGGGCGCGTATAAGGTGCGGGATATGTTGGACAAATACTGCTCCTTCATGCCCACCGAAATCTATTTCGTTGATGCCGACGAGGTCGATGCCGACGAAAAGGATTCCGACGAGGCAGCTACCGAGGCAGACACCGACGCTGAGCCCAAGACTCCCGCCGAGCCCACCCCCATCAACGACACCACACCTCTGTGGCAGAAGGCTCCCTCGGAGTGTACCGACGAGGAGTACAAGGACTTCTACCGCAAGGTCTTCCGCGACTACCGCGAGCCCCTGTTCCACATCCACATCAACGCCGACTACCCCCTGAATTTCAAGGGCATTCTCTACTTCCCCCGTCTGAACAACGAGTATGAGTCCATTGAGGGTCAGGTCAAGCTCTACTACAACCAAGTCTTTGTGGCCGACAACGTGGGTGAGGTCATTCCCGAGTACCTCCTCATGCTCAAGGGCGTGCTGGACTGCCCCGAGCTGCCCCTGAACGTCTCCCGCAGCTACCTCCAGAACAACACCTACGTCAGTAAGGTCTCCGCCCACATCGTCAAGAAGGTCTGCGACAAGCTGAACTCTCTCTGCCTGAACGAGCGGGAAGCCTATGAGGGGGTCTGGGACAGCATCAAGACCTTCGTGGAGTACGCCTGTATGCGGGATCGCAAGTTCTACGACCGCGTGCGGGATTCCCTGCTCTTCAAGCTCACCGATGGAAAATACGTCACGGTGGAGGAGTATTTCAAGACCGAGGACGACCCCGCCGAGCCCGCCGAGAAGGTGATCTACTACACCTCCGACCCCGAGGGTCAGGCGCAGTATATCTCCCTCTTTGAGGCCGAGGGCATCAAGGTGGCGGTTCTGGACAAGCTCATCGACACCCAGTTCGTCCAGATGTACGAGTCCTACGCGGGCGGCGAGGGCTCGGTGAAATTCCGCCGCATCGACTCTGAAGTGAACGCCCTGTCGGGCGACGGAGACGTCACCGAAAGCGAGGCTCTGACCGCCCTCTACCGCAAGGTCAGCGGGAGCGACAAGCTGGAGGTCAGGTTCATGCCTCTGAAGGACGAGTCTGTCCCCGCCATGCTGACGGTTTCGGAGCAGTCCCGCCGCATGGAGGAGATGATGCGGATGTACGCCATGCAGGGCGGTATGGACTCCATGCCCGCCTACCCCGTGGACTACACCCTCACCGTCAATACCGCCTCCCCCCTGACGGTCAAGCTCATGGATCTCTGCGACACCGACACGGACAAGGCACAGCTCATCGCCGCGCAGATCTACCGCCTCTGCCTCCTGTCCCAGCGCAAGCTCACCGCCGAGGAGCTGACCGATTTCCTCGCCGCGGGCTTCGATCTGCTGGGTAAGCTCTGATCCATGCCCTTCCTGAACACCGACATCCCCGAGCTCAAGGGCTTTGACACGGGGATCTGTCTCTCCAATCTGGAGGTGCTGGGCGCGCGACAGGATCGGGTCAGCGAATCGGTGGTGGCCATTCTGTCCGAGCTTTGCGATGCCATTCTCCACGATTCCGAGGGTGATCCCGACACCGTGGACAGTATCCTGCTCTCCCTCCAGAGCATCCCCGACGGAGAGAGCGGAGACGGTGAGATCGCCCACCCCATGCTCGAGCGCATTTCCCCCGCCAATCGGGAAGCCATCGCCCGCATATCGATCCGCTCGGGGCTGTACGCGCGGCTGTTGCTCTACGCCATGCTGGAGGAGGGGCTCCCCGCCGCTCCCCCCATGGAGCCCCTCTCCCCCCCCCTCCCCCCCTCCCTACGGGGCC
>JAZNUO010000360.1:0-2539 GCA_045592305.1 Eubacteriales bacterium
TTGATGATTCATAGATACCTCGTATCAGAAGCGGAAATACAGGAAGGGATTGTAGCTGTCACCCACCAGAGCCAGAGCCGAGAGGATCAGCAGAACGATGGGGGCGGCCACAGCCACGGTGTTGGTCACGGCGCGGGCAAGACCGCCGACGGTGCCACCCTTTTCGGCGGCGGCGGTGAGTCGCTTGGAAAGGAAGGGGATAATGGGGGAGCAGGCGATCACGGCCACCGACAGGATGAACAGGTAGCTCTTCAGGGTGTAGTGGGCGTTGTCACCGCCCCAGCCTTGGGAGAAGCCAAAGAGAGACTTCAGGGCGTGACCCATGAGACCCATATCGTCAAAGCGGAAGAGGAGCCAGCCGAACCAGACCACGATCAGGGTATAGAGGCGGCGGAGGTGGCTCGTGACGGCGTTTCCGTGCTTCTTCCAGCGGAGGATATACTTCTCAATGAGCAAAAACAGGGCAAAGTAGAGTCCCCACAGAATAAAATTCCAGGACGCGCCGTGCCAGAAGCCCGTGAGAGCCCAGACGATGAGAAGGTTGAGGATATGCCGTCCCTTGGAGCAGCGGTTGCCGCCCAGGGGTATGTAGACGTAGTCCCGGAAAAAGGAGGACAGGGAGATGTGCCAGCGTCGCCAGAAATCCGTGACCGAGTCGGCGGGGTAGGGATAATTGAAGTTCTCCTTGAAGTGGAAGCCCACCATGCGCCCCATGCCGATGGCCATGTCGGAGTAGGCGGAGAAGTCCAGATAGATCTGGAGCATATAGGCGGTAATGCCCAGCAGGACTCCCAACGAGGAGACCTGCCCCGCCGCCAGCTTGTCGGGGTTCAGGATGGTATCCGCCACGGTGGCACAGGTATTGGCCAGCACCGCCTTCTTTCCCAGACCCACGGTGAAACGCAGCATTCCGCCGAAGGTCTCGTCCAAAGAGACGGTACGGCGGTCGATCTCGCGGGCTACGTCCACGTAACGGACGATGGGACCCGCGATGCACTGGTGGAACAGGGCGGCGTAGAGCAGGAGCTTGCCGTAGCTACGCTGGGGAGGGGTCTCGCCGCGGTAAACGTCCGCCACGTAGGAGATGAGCTGAAAGGTGTAGAAGGAGATCCCGATGGGGAGGGCTACCTTGGGGATGAGGTTCTCCAGGCCGAAGAGGGCGCAGAAGGAGTCGGTGAAGAAGCCCGTGTACTTGAAAATGACCAAAAGAGCGAGGCACAGACCCACCGTAACGGTCAGAAACGCCTTCTTGCCGCCCTCCCGCCAACGGGGGTGAAGGGGAGCGGGATTGCAGGACCAGATGAGGTGCGCGCCCACGAAGCAGACGAGGGTCTCGAGGCAGAGGAGCAGAACCAGAGGCGGGCCGCCCCATGCGTAGAAGATCAGGGAGAATACCAAAAGGACGGTATTTTGGGCCTTGACGGTGGGGGCTATCAGGTAGATCCCGTAACACAGCACCAGAAAGGCGAAGATGAAGAACAGGCTGGAAAAGACCATATATGGGAACCTCCGTTGGAGTTGGGCACAAAATGTTGCGTTTGCCTATTTATTATAGCATAGCCCTACGGCTTTTGCAAGTCCTTTTCGCCCTCCGCACAAAAAATTCTCGCTCTGCCGCCAGATTTTGTCACGTCTGTACCTTGACAGAATCGCGCATTACGTGTATAATAGGGGTATATTCTAAAGAAGAGTAAAAGCGCGCGCGTCAAGTGCCGACGGGACGGGGAGTTGCCGGTCGGACGAAAGGGCTTTTCGGTGAGACCTCACCCAAAGGCAGCCTGCGGTTCGCGCTTTGCATCCCGCTTCGTTTGGCTATAAGGTCGTCTGTCCCCCTTTGGGGGGCTTTGCCTCCTTTCCCGCCCGATGTCGCAGGGGAAGGAGGTTTTTTATGTCGATTTCCAATCCCACCGCCCAAAACCGCCGCGCTACCGCCAAATCCGCTCTGAAGCGGCTGGTTCTGGGAGCCCTGCTGGCCGCCATGAGCGTGGTCATCGGTATGTTCTGCAAGACCTTTCTCAACTTCGGTGGCGGTCTCTGGCGCGTCACCTTTGAGAATCTGCCCATCATTCTGGCGGGGGTCTTTTTGGGTCCCATCACAGGGGGGATGGTCGGCATCGTGTCCGACCTGACCAGCTATCTGCTCTCCCCTCAGGTCTATCCCCCCAACCTCATCGTCACCTTCGGGGCTTTTGCGGTGGGCGTGATTTCGGGACTCATGGCGAGGTTCGCTATCCGCGAGCGAGGAATCAAGCAGATCGTCCTCTCCGCCGCCGTGGCTCATATCATTGGTTCCATGGTTATCAAGCCCATCGGTCTGTTTCAATTCTACCAATGGGCGGTGCTGGTGCGCATACCCCTGTATCTTTTGATCGCGCCCTTGGAAATACTGCTTTTGTGTCTGCTTTGGAGGCAGAAGTCCTTTCGGAAGCTGTTTGAAAAAATGTAAATTGGGATTTCTCGGGCGAAGCCCGCCACGCCCCCGCAGGGGGTATATCGATCCGTCTCGGGCAAAGCCCGAGCGGAATATCGAGTGCGGCGG
>JAZNUO010000361.1:0-1914 GCA_045592305.1 Eubacteriales bacterium
GGGGTGCAGGGGTGAAACCCCTGCCCTACAAACCCCAATTTACAGCTCGATCAGCTCCTTAGGACTCTTTGTAAAGTCATGGATGGTCCCATCTTCTAAGACGGCGATCATGTCCTCGATGCGGCAGCCGTACTTGCCCTCGATGTAGATGCCGGGCTCTACCGTGACCACGTGACCGGGGGCGAGGAGGACGTCGGCGGGGACGGAGGCGGCGAAGCGGGGGGACTCGTGGATGTACAGACCCACCCCGTGACCCAGACTGTGACCGAACAGACCCTTGTAGCCCGCCCCGTCGATGATGTCACGGGCGATCTTGTCCGCCTCGGCGCAGGGAAGCCCCACGCGCAGGGACTCAATGGCGGCGGTCTGGGCGCGGAGAACCGTGTTGTAGACCTTCCTCACGTCCTCGTCAGCCTTACCGATGACCACGGTGCGGGTCATGTCGGCGCAGTAGCCGTCCACGCGAGCGCCAAAGTCCATGGTGAAGAAGCCCTTTTCCAGCTTCACGGGACGGGGCACGCCGTGGGGGCGGGAGGACTGGGTGCCCGACACCGCGATGGTGTCAAAGGCGGTCCCCTCGGAGCCGTGAGCCCGCATGAAGAACTCCAGCTCCAGAGCTACCTCCACCTCGGTGCGGTCGGGGGTGATGAAATTCAGAATGTGGGCGAAGGCATCGTCGGTGAGCTTTTGGGCGCGGGACATCTTCTCGATCTCGGCGGCATCCTTGTACAGGCGCAGTCCGTCGATCATGGCGGACGCGCCGCTGACCAGTTCTACGCCCTCAAAGGTCTTTTTGAATCGCTCCAGCAGGGAGTAGGACAGGGTAGCCTCCTCAAAGAGAGCCACCTTCACGCCGTGATCCTTCAGAATGGCGGCCACGTAGGCCAGCATGGAGCGGTCGGGCATGATAATCTCAAACTCACGGGAATCCACTTGGGTGCGGGCATCCTCGATGTAGCGGAAGTCGGCCAGCAGGAAGGCCTTTTCGGGGAGCACCACCACGAAGCCGTCGGTGTAGTGCAGACCCGACAGGTAGCGCTGGTTGATCTCGGAGGAGACCACGATGGCCTCGGTGTGAGCCGCCTTCATGGCGGACTGGAGCTTGGTAAGATGGGACATGGTTTTTATCTCCTTGGGATTATGGTATCTTGTTGATTTGCGTATGGTTTGATGGCAGCGGGAGGGGTCACATTGCGGATCGGTTCGCGTCGTACCACGCAGGCACGGGATCATTCATGTTGTCATACCACATCAGCACGTCCTCCGCCTGCTTCAGCATGGTCTGCACCTCTCCCTCCCCGAAGGGAATCGCCCACGGCACCGAGGAGAGCATATTACTGCTGATATAGAGAGCCAACACCCGCCAGAACTCCATGGGGACGGCGGTAGTCTCATCCACGCCAAAGTAGCCGTCCACCAGCCCCGTGGCGAAGATAGGCGCGGCCTGGGCGCACCAGACGATGCGGTTGAACTCCTCCCAAGGATCACCGAAGTCGTAGCGGTCAAAGTCGATGATCACGACCTTGGGATCGGTCTCAGCGTCGGTCAGCATCATGTTGCCGATGTGGTAGTCCCCGTGCTGGAAGGTCTGGGGGCGGCCACCGAGCAGATGGCGGTTCTCCTCAATGTAGCGCAGGAGGTGATGATCGCCCTCAAACCGGATGGGGCAATCGGCGTACATCTTGATCTTGCGGTCGATCTTGGCGTTGAAGCGGGGCTCCCAATCGGGCTGATCGGGCGGGGCGGGGATGGAGTGGATGCGGGTCAGGTATTCCCCCGCGTCGCGACCCAGACGGTACTGCACCTCGGCGGGAAGGGTGGGAACGGTGGCCTCGGCGTCCACCCCGTCGATCCAGGAATGGATGGCGTAGACCCCCTCGTCACACTCCCCCACGGACAAAGGCACACACATGG
>JAZNUO010000362.1:0-1740 GCA_045592305.1 Eubacteriales bacterium
GTGAAGCTGAAAACATCCGTTTGGTTTTCAAATTAAGGTTTATCGGGCAGGGGCTCTGCCCCTGTTCTCGCTGCGGCTCGCTCACGCCGCGGCTCTGGCTGCCACCGGCATGCATTCACTACCGCGTCGCCGCTTCGCTACCCGCCAAAGGGACTTTTGGAAAAGTCCCTTTGGAATCTTCAAAACTTTCAATAAATCATTGATAAATAATGTTTTTTTGAAAGTTCTTGAAGGGAGTCCAGAGGGAAACCCCGAGCAAAGCGAGGAGGCTTTCAAGAAGTTTCCTTCTGGCGTCCCCCTCGCCCCTGCCCGACAAACCCAAATTTGAAATCTTCCATTCCCTCATATCAGCAGAAAGGCAACAATCATGAACGATAAAGAAATAGCCGAGCTTCGCCGCCGATTCCGCGCGGACAAGACCAGCATCAGCCGCATCCGCGGTGCCTACGTCAACGAAAAGCGGGAGATCATCTCCGAGATGGATCAGTCGGTGGCTCTCATGTCCGAGACCGAGGCAGACGAGCTTCTGTCCCTTCTCAAAAAGACCCTGTCGGGTAAGATCGACACCAACCTCATCGACATCCACTTCACCACCCAGCAGGTCATGGAGTCCCCCGAGCACAAGCTCCTCTGCAACCTCCGTGAGACCGCCCTGCAGGATAACGACCTCGTCCACGCCCTCTACCAAAAGATCATCGGCTCCCTGGAGCTGGAGGGCAACTACATGATCCTTCTGGCCTATGACTGCTACGACGTCTTTACCTACCGCAAGGACGGCGCAAAGGACGACGAGTCAAGCGAGCTGTTCCGTTACATACTCTGCGCCGTCTGCCCCATCAAAATGGCAAAGCCCGCCCTCAGCTACTACGTCCGCGAGAACTGCTTCCGCAATATCGTGGCCGACTCCATGATCTCGCCCCCCGCTCTGGGGTTCATGTTCCCCGCCTTCGATAACCGCTCCACCAACCTCTACGGCGCGCTCTACTATACCAGAGCCACCGACAACAGCCACAAGGAGTTCACCGACGCGGTGTTCAACGCGGGGGAGCTTCCCATGCCCGCCACCGAGCAGAAGGAGACCTTCCGCTCTGTCCTCGCCGACTCCACGGGTGAGGCCTGCTCCCTCCCTATGGTGCGTTCCGTCCATGCCCAGCTCCAACAGGCCATGGAGGAGCACAAGATTTCCAAGGAGCCCGAGCCGCTGGTGGTGGATAAGTACGTCATCCGCGATATGCTGGGTTTTTGCGGTGTCCCCGATGAGAATATCGAGCAGTTCGAGGAGAAGTTCGACAAGGGCTTCGGACAGAACGCCGCCCTCTCCCCCCGCAACATCGTGGAGACCAATAAATTCGAGGTCCGCACCCCCGACGTGGTCATCAAGTGCAACCCCGCCCGCACCGATCTGGTGGAGACCCGCGTCATCGACGGAGTTAAGTACGTTCTCATCCGCGCCGACGGCGGCGTGGAGGTCAACGGCATCAATGTCAACATTGATGCGATCGATGTGAAGATCGAGGAAGAGTGACATTGGGGGTTAGCGGGCAGGGGCTTCACCCCTGCACCCCGCTTAAACCCTTCTTGAAAGCCTCCTCGCTTTCACTCGGTGCAAATTCGCCTTCGGCGAAGTTTGCGAAGGGTTTAAGAATCCCAAGAACTTTCAAAAAAGGCTATTTATCAATACTTTCTGAAAGTTCTTGAAGGGAGTCCAGAGGGAAACCCCGAGCAAAGCGAGGAGGCTTT